>CANHKE010000178.1 GCA_947461155.1 Cytophagaceae bacterium
GAAATCACAAGCACAAATACACTCGAAATAAAGGTTGCCTCAGGCACGGCTTTCCACCTAGATGGCGAAAGTTTATTAACAGATCATGACGTAATAAAAATTAAATTAATTTCAGAGAAATTGAAAATAGTTGTTTAAGTGAATTTCTGCCTAGTATTATTATAATTATCTTAAAATCAACTAGTTACACAAAAAAATTAACGTATTTTTCAAATTTGAATCGCAATAAATACGTTTTTTATTCAAAAAAAATCAAAAAAAAATTATTTGATTTTTTAAAGGCAAACAGCCTTTGAATGGCTCTATTGTTGGACATTTTTTAGTTCCAAATTTTTAGTCATTTTTATTCATGCAAATTCAACATTTATTTGTTTTTTCAAATTTGCAAGACCCTCGAATTTTACTATTTTTGTCTCCCCGCTAAAAAAAACGAATACGTTTTTCTAAGTATTAAACCACACCTTGAAATTATAGATACTACAACTAGATAAAGGGAAACCGATATGTAGTTGGAAAGAAATTGTTGACCTTTTAAATAACGCGTAAAGCTTACATGCAACCAGAATTAAAAGACTTATGGCAAAAATGTTTGGAAATTATCCGCACGGATATTTCTAGCCAAAGTTTTTCTACTTGGTTCGCTCCTATCGTCCCGTTAAAATTCCAAAACAACACTTTAACGATTCAAGTGCCTTCTCAGTTCTTTTATGAATGGTTAGAAGAAAACTACGTGGCAGTATTACGTAAGGCAATAGATCACACAATTGGTAAAAGAGGGATGTTGGAATATTCCATCGTCGTAGACAAAGGTGATCGAAAGAATCCGCCAATAACGTTTAATTTACCTACGGTCAATCCGCAAGCGGCGAATAACGCAACATACCAACAAGCATCACAGGTCACAACTGCACGTAATCCATTTCAATTTAAAGATTTAGATTCCTTAGAATTAGATTCCTATCTAATTCCAAAATATACATTTGATAAGTTTATTGAGGGCGATTGTAATCGTTTAGGTCGCGCAGCAGGAATGGCTGTTGCGAATAAACCCGGTTTAACATCATTTAATCCATTGATGATCTATGGGGGTGTTGGCCTAGGTAAAACACATCTAATTCAAGCGATTGGAAATCAAATCAAAGAAGAGTTCCCTGATAAGTTCGTGTTGTATGTTTCGACGGAAAAATTCACAAATCAATTTGTCAATGCGATTCGAAATAATTCGATTGAGACATTTACCAACTTCTACTTGCAGGTTGATGTGTTAATCATTGATGATGTACAATTTCTATCGGGCAAGGAAAAAACACAAGAGACATTCTTCAACATTTTCAACCATTTGCATCAATCAGGAAAGCAAATCATTTTATCGTCTGACCGGGCGCCACGTGATTTAGCAGGAATGGAAGATCGACTTTTAAGTCGCTTTAAGTGGGGATTGACCGCTGATTTGCAACAACCGGATTTTGAAACTCGTATCGCCATCATTCAAAAGAAATTACAAGACGATGGCATTCAAATAAATTTTGACGTGCTAGAATACTTAGCTCATTCCATTCAAACAAACGTTCGTGAATTGGAAGGGGTAATTATTTCCTTGATGGCTCAAGCTTCCTTAACACGTAAAGAAATTGATTTAGAATTAGCAAAGTCAACGTTAAAGTCGATTGTAAACGATCAAGAAAAAGAACTTAGCGTAGACAATATTTTGGAAGCCATTACCACACATTTTGACGTGGACATGCAAACACTCAAAGGCAAATGCCGTAAAAAGGAAAATGTATTTCCTAGGCAAGTCGCGATGTATATGCTCAAAGAATTAACCAATCTTCCATTGAAGTCGATTGGCTATCATTTTGGAGGAAGAGATCACAGTACCGTTATTCACGCCGTTCAGTCTATATCTGAGGCGATCGAATCCGATAAAAATGTTGAAAAAACAGTTAAAAAATTATTCAACAGATTCAATCTGGCATTAAACTAAAAAAGAGGCTTTCGCCTCATTTTTTATACCTAGAACAACTCGCTTATTCAGCAATAGCCTCTTTATCAATTAATGCGGAATCATCTCCTTTAACTTTCTCTTTGATCTTCATTTCAATTTCATCCATCAACTCTGGATTATCTTTAATCAAATCTTTTACCGCATCACGGCCTTGACCTAAGCGATTTCCGTTATAAGAGAACCAAGAACCCGACTTATCTACCACACCTAGGTCTACGCCCAAATCCAATACTTCGCCTGCTTTCGAGATGCCTTCTCCATACATGATGTCAAATTCAACTACCTTAAATGGCGGCGCCATCTTATTTTTAACCACTTTTACACGGGTACGGTTACCTGTAATCGAATCTGCACTTTCTTTAATTTGACCAGCCCGACGAATATCTAATCGAACAGAAGCATAAAATTTCAATGCATTACCACCCGTCGTTGTCTCAGGACTACCAAACATCACACCAATCTTATCTCGTAATTGGTTGATGAATATACAGCAACAACCCGTTTTATTAATAGTACCCGTCAATTTACGTAGTGCTTGTGACATCAAACGTGCCTGAAGACCCATTTTCGAGTCACCCATTTCGCCTTCAATCTCAGCTTTGGGTACAAGGGCAGCAACAGAGTCTATGACAATAATATCAATAGCTCCAGAACTAATTAAATGTTCCGCAATTTCAAGAGCCTGTTCACCGTTATCTGGTTGAGATATCAATAAATTCTCCGTATCAATTCCTAATTTTTCAGCATATGAACGATCAAACGCGTGCTCCGCATCAATAAATGCCGCTAATCCACCCGCCTTCTGTGCTTCAGCAATGCAGTGCATGGTTAAGGTTGTTTTTCCTGAGGATTCAGGTCCATAAATCTCAACGACGCGACCACGAGGAACTCCACCGATACCAAGCGCTAAATCCAAGCCTAGAGATCCAGTAGAAATAACAGGAACATCCATAACTTTACTATCTGACAAACGCATCACAGTACCTTTTCCGTAAGCCTTATCTAATTTTTCCAAAGTAGTCTGTAGTGCCTTTAATTTTTCAGCAGCTAAGCCTTGCGCACCATCTGATTGTTTTGCCATGTTATATTTATTGATAATTTTGAGTGTTCCTTTTGGATTACAAGTATTTCAACTAAATCCTGACAAAAATAGGAAATACCCGCTAATGAAAAAACAAATAAATTGATATTCTCAACCGAAAATGTCCCCTATATTTTAAATCCGTTCCCTTGCAATTCAATCCGCTATTTTACATCAAATTGAAACCTTTAATTATCATTTTATTGATAGTTATTTATCCATGCCTGGGACAAGAAAATACGAATATTTTTGCGAATGAACAATTAAAATACCGCATCCATTTAGGATTTATTGATGCGGCAGAAGCTACGATTCAATCAAGTGCTCAGGTCCAACAAATCGGATCGCAACAAACCCGTAAAATTGAAATCACAGGTAAGACCGTGGGCATCTTGCATATGATCTCCCCGGTAATTGATTATTGGTCGTCCTACCTAGACACAGAAACACATCTCCCTTTAAAAACGGAAATGCGCAAAAAAGAAGGTCGGTACCGAAAAGAAGAATCGGTTTTATTTGATCATGCGAATCTGCTGGCTAAAATCACATCGCCGCAAAACACGCCCACGACTAAAAACCTCCTGATAGAATCCAATACACTTGATTTAATTGGCGGGTATTATTTTTTACGTGATAAACCGCTGGGTGAAATGAAAATTGGCCAAAAGCAAAAAGCCAAAATATTAGTGGACGGAAGTATTTATGAAATTTGGTTTATCGTCAAAGGTTTTGAAAAAATGAAAAGTCCTTGGGGATTAAAAAACTGCATAAGAACATCACTCGTCCTTCCGAAAAATAAATTATTCAAGGACGAAGATGCCATTCAGCTTTGGATCACAAATGATAAATACCAAGTCCCTTATAAAATGGAGGTCAACTTAAAAATAGGATTTTTGACAATCGACCTAACTCAATACACCATCGCTGGTAAAAATGTCTATTAAGCTTTAGCCAAAGCCTTTTTATACGCAGCTAATACACGTTCGCGGGCAAATTCATGATTCACAACCGGCTTCACGTAGCTTAATTCCTGGAATTCAGGCACCCATTTACGTATATACGCAAGCGAACCATCGAACTTTTTAGTTTGTAAGGTTGGATTAAACACACGGAAATAAGGAGCGGCATCGCAACCAGAACCTGCGGCCCATTGCCAACCGCCATTATTGGCAGAAAAATCAAAATCAAGCAATTTGGCAGCAAAATACGCTTCACCCCAACGCCAATCAATTAATAAATGTTTAACTAAAAAACTAGCAACGATCATACGCACTCGATTGTGCATAAAACCAGTCGCGTTTAACTCACGCATTCCTGCGTCTACAATGGGATAACCCGTTTGGCCGTTTGTCCATGCCTCA
>CANHKE010000179.1 GCA_947461155.1 Cytophagaceae bacterium
ACTAGACAACTGGGATGAAATTAAATTAGGCATACCCGATCACATTCAAATTATGTACACCCCAGACAGCCCTTGTACCCAAGGAACTGCTTGGTCAGAAATTTTACAATCGGATCAAAGTTTAGCCATTCCATGCGAAATGGATCCTGAGGAAATCGCAACAATCGTATATACTTCTGGGACAACCGGCACCCCCAAGGGTGTCATGATACCCAACAAAGCAGTCACCATTGCACTCAATTTAGCGCGTGATTTAGCTTATTTAGAAAATCCCAATACCCGATTTATATCCTATTTGCCTCTCTGCCACATTGCCGAAAGAAATATCGTCGAATTCGCCGGAATTGCGGCCGGAGGGACAATTTACTTCGTTGAAAATCTAAGCACCTTTCAACAAAATTTAAGTACAACACGTCCCACGCACTTCCTCGCTGTCCCCCGGATTTGGGCTAAATTTAAAGAAGGTATTCTGATGAAAATTGGGGGCGAAAAAAAGTTAAACCTGCTACTGAAAATCCCAATTATAAACGCCCTAATCAAGAAAAAAATACAAAAAGGACTTGGACTTGACCAAGCATATTTCTTATTAACGGGCGCTGCACCTATGCCACCTAAATTAAGTGCATGGTTTCAAAAAATTGGCCTAGTTATTCAAGAAGCCTATGGAATGACGGAAAACATGGGACTTAATACGTTTATGCCTAGACATGATATTCGCTTAGGATCCGTAGGAAAAGTACATCCCATTTGCGAAACGCGTATCGATCCAGAGACCGGCGAAATCCAAATGAGGTCCGCCTACAACACGACTGGGTATTACAAAGCAGACGAAATTACCGCAGAGCTCTTCGATGGGGAATGGTTAAAAACAGGAGACATGGGTCAATTGGACCCGGATAATTACCTAAAGATTATTGGGCGTGTAAAAGACAATTTCAAAACAGCGAAAGGTCAATACGTCTCACCCGCTCCCATTGAAAATCAATTTACACTCAGCACACTTGTTGAACAAGTTTGTGTCGTGGGCATAAATCTACCTCAACCCATCGCATTAATTGTACCCAGCCAAACAGCGAAATCACTGACAAAAGAACAAGTCATTGAAGCCTTTGAAACCTTGCGTATGCAAGTAAATCCAAGCTTTAAAAAATATGAACACATTCAGAAGGTCATCCTTTTAAAGGACGAGTGGACAGTCGAAAATCGCTGCTTGACACCAACCTTGAAAATAAGACGCATGGAAATTGAACAAAAATTCAACGCGCTTTTCGAAACTTGGTACGCCAAAAAAGAATCCATTATTTTCGAATAAATTAATTTCTAAGCACCCAGATTTGTGTAAATTGGAGCAATGCGCCCAAAGTACATACAAATCATTTATTGCCTCATACTTCTTTTTGGCACGACCACCTACCGTGCCTTGAGTCAAAGCATCGCATTGGATACCATCATTTTTAAGGGCAACGAACGTACCAAAAACAGTATTCTCCGAAGAGAACTCGATTTTATTGAACAGGATTCCATACTTGTAAATGACCTCCCCAATCGCATTGAATTCAATCGAAGGAAGTTGATGAATACCAACTTGTTTATTTGGGTAAAATCAGACTACCATCAATTACCCAATGGACGAATCAGCATCATTTATGAATTTCTGGAGCAATGGTACATCTGGGCATACCCGTTGTTCCAGTTGGCCGATCGCAATTTTAATGACTGGTGGTCCCGCGGTAAGGATTTTGACCGCTCCAGTTATGGTCTAAATTTCAAACACCTGAATTTTATGGGGCGGAATGAAAAACTGATTCTGAAAGCTGTAACGGGCTTTAGTAACAACTTTGATTTCACCTATCAAAATCCCTATTTGGACCGAAAAAAAACCATTGGACTTACACTAAACTGGCAATACGCCTCGCTCAAAAATGTTCCCTATAAAACGATTGCCGATACACTCGTATATATTAATGGTGCGAAAATAATTGCCGAAAAATGGAGCAGCAGCATTCAACTACGTAAACGATTTCGCTTTTATGATTTTCAACGCATTGAATTCAAATACACCCAATCGAATATCGATAAAAGCGTTGCGCTATTAAATCCAGACTATTTTGGACAAGGCAAATTGAAGCAAAATTTCAGTCAGCTCGGTTATTCATTTTCGTATGACTTTAGAGACTTCATTAATTATCCCTTACGTGGGAGAAAATTAGACATTGGCATTACGAAATTTGGCCTATTCCCCAAAGACCAGGTTGATTTTTGGGAAGCCAGTGCCTCAGCTGCCTATTTTATCGATTTAGGTAATCGATTTTTCATTGCCAGCCATGCGAAAGCAAAAATTAGTCGAGACACTTACATTCCCTATACAAACCAAAGAGGATTGGGGTACATGAATGATATCGTACGCGGATATGAACTAAATGTGGTCGACGGAACCGGATATTTTCTATGGCGCAATACGGCCAAATTTCAATTGATATCCCGCATTTTTTATCTTCCTTTTATCCCATATAAGCAAGTCAATCAAATTCCCATTGCGATTTACCCGACGGCATTTGCAGATATCGGATATGTGTACAACCCGACGATTGACCCATCCAAAAGCACCAATAAATGGCTTTTTGGCACAGGGCTCGGTTTTGATTTTGTCACCTATTATAATTTTGTAGCACGTATTGGATTTCCGATTATCAATGGTGGGAAAACAGGTATGGTGGTCGCGCTGGGTCGCGAGTTTTAACAAAAAAAAACCAGTCATTGACCGGTTTCTTTATAAAATACCTAACCACTAATAGTCTTAAATATTGTTAGATTTTTGAATCTTATCTCAGCGGAACCAAAAATAAGAATATTTTTTCAAAGAATAATTTATAGCTGATTGAAATTCTTTATTTTTGAAATGCCCTACCAACTAATTCTATCCTGTAATATGCATCTACGTATCACTTCTATTTTCAATTTCAAGCAACTCGCTTTTGGATTATGCTGCCTCTTTTTGTTCGTTGGCTGTAACCAAAAGAATCAAAAAAATGAAGGCGAAAATGCAGCAAATACAGCATTAACACCATCCCAACTGTATTGGAATTCGGCATCTACTACACTACAAAAAATAACCTTAAGTGACACGGCTATTGTTCGAAATATCCATTGGAACCAATCCCTCGAATCCATCAAGGAAACGATTGAATTATCTGAAACCCAACCAGCCAATGGGCGATCCTATTCACTTTATTTGGATGATAGCGACTTGAATTTTGTGGATATTGTCTATCAAACCAATGCACAAAATCAGCTCATAAAAATTGACTTTGATATCTACGTCGAAGACCGTACTGAAGTAGCTACATTAATGGACGAATTTGAGAAATACTTTCAAATCAAATACGGAAGCAAGACCCTAAACGGCGGAAAAAGTAGTTGGCTAGCCAAAAATAATACCCGAATTCAATTGGAAGACGTGAGTACTTCCAAAGATCCGGGTATTAAACTTATGTATTCATTAGCAAACTAAACTTTCCAAATCCAACCGCGTGAATCAGCTATTTCGCCTAAACGGATTTGATTGATTTCCGTGAAAACACGGCTAGAAAAGTCGGCTGGTTTCTGCACCGGCAAGTGGTAATCCACACCTTCAAAGCCAATGGTCGCGATGGGCGCAATAACAGCCGCCGTACCCGCGCCAAATGCCTCCGTAACGGAACCACTTTCAATACCAGCAACTAATTCTTTAACGGATAATTGCCGCTCTTGCACATCCATTCCCCAATCTTTTGCAATTTGAAGGACTGATTTGCGTGTTACGCCATCTAATATCGTATCTCCAGTAGGGGCCGTCACCAAGCTGCCGTCTACCACAAACATGAGATTCATGGTACCCGCTTCCTCTACATATTGATGCGTTGCGGCGTCGGTCCAAATAATTTGATCATACCCATCTTTTATCGCATTCTGCGTTGGGAAAAGCGAGCCACCATAATTACCCGCATTTTTCGCAAAACCCACGCCACCTTTTGCGGCGCGAATGTATGCTGTTTCAACGCGCACACGAAGTGGTTTGGAATAATAAGCGCCCACTGGGCAATTAAATATGATGAATTTATAAGTCTCTGAAGGCGTGACGCCCACATATTCGTCCGTCGCAAACATAAACGGCCGAATGTATAAGGAACAACCTTCCTTTGCAGGTACCCAAGCTTGATCTAATTTCAAAAGTGCGCGTAACCCGTCTAAAAATATTTCCTTAGGAACTTCCGGCATGCACATGCGCGCGGCAGATTTGTTAAACCGTTTCAAGTTTTCTTCTGGACGAAATACCTGAATATCGCCAGAAACTGAACGATACCCCTTCATTCCTTCAAAAATCGCTTGCCCATAATGCAGTGACATCATCGCAGGCTGATATGACAAAGGTCCATAAGGCTGAATCGTAACACTTTGCCAAGCTC
>CANHKE010000180.1 GCA_947461155.1 Cytophagaceae bacterium
GAACAATAGAACGAGCCATCTTTGTACGCAAGACCCAGCACCTCATGTAGTCCACTCGCAAAGCGCTTATAGTGTACTTGGTGATTTTCCTTTTGGTATGGATTTTCGATGATCCATATTTCTCCATGCCGAGTACTTACCGCGACACGACCATCCGGCATGGTGGCGATTCCGCCAACTTCTAAAGAAATGTCTTTAGGAATCGGTAACGTCTTAATTTCATAATAATCCTGCTCTGATTTGGCGGATTTTTTCTGTGCCAAAGCTCCCATCGGAAGCAATAAACAAATGACTAAAAAGCTATATAAATATCTCATCTTATTACGATTACCAAATGATCTGATAGGTTAAACTTGTACCCTGAATGGCTTGTCGGCCTGCCGACAAATCTACCCCGCCACCCGTTGTTTGAACAAAGTAGGCTTGGTCTTTTAGGCCAACTAAACTTGCGTTCACGGCAGCGATTTGTTTGGGCGATGCGATGACAAAATCCATGGCTGATTGCATGGAACTTGCCGACTTAAATGTAATCGTTCGCTTTAAGCCGATGTTATTGGCTGCAGGAACGATTCGGTCTTCTAATTGCATTTTTGCGGCTGCCCAATCGTACATAAAGACCGGTCGGCCTTGCTCTATTTTATATCCTTTGTAAACCAAGTCTGTCGGATTAAGTGAATCCGGTTGAGCTTGGTGATCCAGTGTAAGCGGGAAACGTCCATCCAAAACGATGGTCACCCCAAGCGGTTCGGCCGTTTGTGGTTCACCGCGATCATGCCACATTTGGGTGGCATTTAAAAATGGACCGCGCCATACCTGAAGGATTGCTCCTTGTTTCAAGTCGTACGAATAATGCAAGCCTGAAGGATCTCCAACGTGAATAACGTGTGTTTTTTTCTTTCCAAGATGAAAAGCAAATGAACGCTGCATGACAGGTTCTGCGTTGGCTTTGACTTCAACTAAGCCCACTGCCTCTGGGTCGATCATGGATTTGCGATCATGCATTACAACTGGATGGGAACCAATTCGCTTCACGATTAACCCTAAGGCTTGAGGTCCCCACGGGAAATCTTTGATGTGGATCAATTCCAACTGATGTTTTCCAGCGCTTAAAAATGTGGATTGAGTAACCTTATCTGAATACCAATGCGCCCCTTTGTTCAATTCTTTTCCGTCAATTTTCAATACACCATCTCCTGTCCAATGCGTCAGGAATTCATAAGTATCTGATTCAGGAATACTTAATTCGGATTGATAACGAATCAAATAATCGTTTTTAGCAGGAATGACTTTGACGGTTAATTTCGGAAGCGTGCCTGAAGCTACAGGACTTGCTTGACCGATTTCGGGTTCTGTAAACTTCCCCGCATAATACGTGTATTTGACTTCCCCTAAACTTGCGGAAGGTTTGTCATAGGTTTCATAACGGATGTTGCGGAAAGCGACTGGGCCATGATCTCCTTGTATCCGAATGGGACCAAATGCCGCTTCAGCGTCGAAAAGTGCTCCTCGAGTCATGCCCGACACCTCAATATTTTCATGAATCAAAATCCCATTTAGAATCACTGATTTAAAGCGCGCATTTTGAATCTTTTTTCCGGATGCATCGAAACGTGGTGCTTGAAAATCAATTTCAATGGTTTGCCAGGTACCAGGTGCTTTACATGCATTTTGCAAGGGAGCGTAGCCTTCGTATCCTTGATTTCCTTTTCCTCTCGCTTCATCCCAGCGCTCATAAATACCGCCACAATCGCCAAAGTTCAATTTGGTTTTACCCCAAGAATCGTACAACTGAACTTCATAGCGACCTTGTAAATAGATGCCTGAATTGGCTCCTTTGGGAAGCATAAAATCCATGATCAAACGCATATCCCCATGGTTGAGCTGAAAAGTCAAATCATCGGTTCGTTGGTATTTTCCATGGCGTAACGTATTTACCAATACCCCATTTCCAGTCGCAATCTGAAAACTAGTGTCTGTATAGGTGGCTCTGACGGCACCTTCAATGGACCAATTGGTACTTGGTTGAGCAAAGGCTTTTAGGTCCGTGAGTGGAATAGACTGCTGGGCGAAACTGGTCCACGAAAGCAGCAGAAGCAAAAGAATTTTCCGCATGGATAAATGATTAAATAGGTTCTATGAAAGCAAATCTAATAAAATAACTGAACAATTTCATCGGCACAAACAGGATAATGGTAGCAAAAAACATCTGGGTATATATCAAAATTTGTTAATTTGGTTTTCTGTCACGATTCGAAATGAGCAAAAGTAATTTTAACACACGTTCCATATTACTCCACCTATTATTCTGGGCGTGTTTATTGGCCTTACCTATTTTATTGGGCCCAAGTTCCCAATCAACGGATCCCGCTGAGATGCAGCGACACTTTCAATGGAACTTATTTTTCTTTGTTTTTGGGCTGGCCAATATCCCAATTTTCTACATTAACACGGAAATTTTGATTCCCAAGGTGCTGAAGAAATATAACATATTGTTGTATTTGGGTTTCTTAATTTTAGGCTTCTTGCTGATGGTCTGGTTGAATGACTTCATTTTTGATTTCATGTTCCCAGATCGCGAAGTTGGCCCCCGACGAGGCGGCGGCGGCATGAAACGCTTCACTTATTTACGTATCATATTCCAATATTTATTCATCATTGCGATCGGAATTAGCTACCGTTTCCTATCAGATAATTTAAAAGAACAGGAAGAAAAAAAGGAAGAAGAAAACGAACGACTTAAATCCGAACTTTCCTTTTTGCGCTCGCAAATCAGCCCGCATTTCATGTTTAATGTATTGAACAGCATTGTTTCGCTGTCGCGGAGAAAACCCGAAAGCGTGGAGCCGGTTGTGATCAAATTGTCCGAGCTGATGCGGTATATGATTTATGAAACGAGTGACTCCAAAGTGGCCATCAGCAAAGAAAACAACTACTTGGAATCCTACATAGAATTGCAAAGACTGCGTTTTGGTACGGATATTCAAATCAATTACGAGTCCAATTCCACGAATCCATCGGGAACGATTGAACCCATGTTACTCATTCCATTTGTTGAAAATGCCTTTAAACACGGCGTGGGGATGGTGACCCACCCAACGATTTCAATCCGCCTATTTGATACGCCAGAAGCATTAACATTTGAAGTGATTAATCAAGTGAGCAAACAGCCGATGGAACGCAAAGATGAAAGTTCAGGAATTGGTTTAACGAATGTGCGTCGCCGGCTCGAACTCTTGTACCCAGAAACGCACACATTAGCTATTGTGGAGGAAAATGGGGAATATCGAGTAGCGTTAACGATCAAACACGTGTAAAACATGGAAGAGGCATTAGAGCAATTCAAGGAAATACCTACCACATTTTTGCGATGCATCGCGATCGATGATGAAAGCTTAGCCTTGGATTTAGTGGAGGATAACATTGCCAAAGTACCTTTTTTGAAGCTCGAGGCGCGGTGTCGAAATGCATTTGAGGCCATCGAATTTTTGCAAAACAATCCCGTCGACCTGATCTTTTTAGACATCCAAATGCCCGGTTTGACCGGCGTTCAATTTTTAGAAGGACTGACGCATAAACCTATGGTCATTTTTGTGACAGCGTACCAGCAATATGCGTTGGAGGGCTTCAACTTAGATGTGATTGACTATGTGTTGAAACCTATTTCCTTTGAGCGATTTTTAAAAGCCTCCCACAAAGCGTTTGATTTTTACAAGAGCAAATTAGCTTTGCAGGGTCAGGGGCCATCTGCTGAGGCGAAGGCTGATTACATTTTCATACATGCGGATTACTCTTTAATGAAAATCATGCTTGATGATATCTTGTATATTGAGGGCCTGAAGGATTACATCAAAATTCATTTGCGGACGCAAAAATTTCCGGTGGTTTGTCGGATGACGATGAAGCTTATCGCCGAACGCCTTCCTGCTGATTCGTTTTTACGCATACATAAATCGTTTATCGTTTCGCTTAAAAAAATCGAATCCATTCGAAATCAAAAAGTAAAAATCGGCGAAAATCATATCCCTTTAAGTGATAGTTATTCGGAACAATTCTACCAAACGATCGGATATCAAAAAACGTAAAGAAATACGTAACTTTGGATCTTTGGTGAAATTAGCTTTATGTCCATACTCAAAAAACTTGCTGGGGAAACGCTTTCCTATGGTTTCAGTACGATTCTCGGACGTTCCTTAAATTTCTTGCTTGTTTTTGTGCACACGTGGGCCTTTTTACCGGCCGAACTGGGAATCAATGTCAAACTTTATGGATACATGGCAATTGCCAATATTGTGTATACCTATGGCATGGAAACGGCTTATTTCCGTTTTGCGAAGGAGGCACCGGAGAAATATTACCAACTCATTTTAACGGCAATTATTGCAACTTCGGGAGTATTCACACTTGGATTATATGTCTTCGCTGAACCCATCATGCAATCTTTGGGA
>CANHKE010000181.1 GCA_947461155.1 Cytophagaceae bacterium
ATGATACTGGGATCAAACCCGGGAAAGTAAGTAAGCTCCAAGTTATTTAAGAAGACCGCCTCGTAAGAGAGCGGTTTTTTTTTTGGCCTTAACTGTCAACAGTCGCTAGGCGCTAGTCGTCAGTCACTAGTCGCTAGTCCCGAGTCCGGAGAAGGTATCTCTTACCTCTCAGTTCTTCTCTCTTCTCTCTTCTCTCTACTCTCTACTCTCTACTCTAAATTCTTTTCCTTATCTTTGTCGGATGATTCGTTTTTGCATTACTGTCCTGCTTTATCTTTTTGTTCACGTTGCTTTGGCTGGACCTTTCGCGCATTACCTTAATCCAATCACCAAACAAGCAAATCGCATTGATTTTGGATCGAAATCAATTCAAATTTTAATTGATGGTAAACATTGGGTTGAAGCTGGCCCAATCTCAATAGATTCATTTGCCCTATCCGAAATCCGCAAAGATGCAGACTTTAAAACAATTGCTTCTACTAAACCCTATCAATATACGCTCTTCCAAGAGTGTACCAATCAACTGTTTAGTTTCGACCTGGCACAACGGAAGATTAGTCGGCTAGATCGCACCTATTTTCGAGGGGACAACTGTGGATCATTTAATTTTATACGAAAAGGTCAATACTATCAAGTTGGTGGTTACGGGTTTTGGGAGACCAACAATCATATCACGTACTTTGACCCTGTTATCAAAGAATGGGAAGGTATTCCCGTGAGCGGTGATGTTCCCTTTGGTATTTATAGAGGCTATTCTGCCTACTTGCCAGAAAGTGATAAGCTGATCACATTGTCTAACTTTTCAAATGATATTAGCCAAGACAAAGGGAAACTTATTCCGATTAATTCCATTTATGAATTCTCGTTCCAAACCAAGACTTGGTCTAATTTGGGTCAAATATCGCACCCCTACCTCAAAGAAGTACTCAGTAAAATCCCCATTGACCGCCGGGAACGTGTGATTTATACAGGAAAATATTTTGTCCTTTTCCCCATCGGTACCAATGGACACGTCACTATTACGTTTATTAATCCGCGTAATCTGGAAATCTCTGAATACCAAGACACGGATATGAAATTTTCGCGGTTCCCATTTTTTGATTTGACCACCGCGAACGCGAATACATTTTATCACAATGAATGGCTTTTAGGTACCATTAATTCAAATGTATCTCATTTAACCAATTCATCGCAATTAATTAATCTACACGAGATTGCGAGCAAAGCAAAGTTTATCGGTTATCTCACGGATAAGCCCTGGTACCAAAGCAATGTCTTTTATAGTGTAATTTGCATCATCTGCGCTGCACTTATTTATTTGGTATTTCGCTTGTTTAATACCAGAGATACGCGTGTGGTTTTGCCAACTGCCCTATCTCAGTCTAATTATTTTGATGAAGTACAATTAGTACTACTTACCCATTTCTATCAGCATAGCACGCAGGAAGGTTTGGATGTCGAGCATGTTAATGAAATTTTGGGTATAAATCTACTGGGCGCAGATACCCAGCGATTCCGACGCTCACATGCTATCAAAGATTTGAGTTCCAAATTAGCCCTGTTAACCGGAGAAAAAAATGCCATCTTACGCATCAGCTCTCAACTCGATAAACGTCAAAAACGGTATCAACTACACGATAATGTGAAGGATTTTGTCAAAAAGGAATTAGCCCTGTAAACTACAAGGCTTGCATATACCCTGAATCAATAAATTACTTTCCTGTTTCACGAAATGTTCAGGCAAAGGTATATTCGGAATATGAACCGTCTCCAAACAAGTTGTCTGGCCACATTGTACACACTTGAAATGCACATGGTCATGCTGGTGCGCCTCATGCTGGCAAACGGATTTACACAAGGCATATTTGATACTTCCCTGATCATCCAATACGCGATGTATAATCCCCGAAGTCAAGAAACTTTTTAAGGTTCGATAGATCGTTACACGATCAAAATGTGTCAACAAATTTTGCTCGATATCCCCTTGACTCAACGCATAGCCCGCCTCTTGAAATGCTTGTAACACCGCCTCGCGGCAAGGTGTGGGTCGTAACGCATATGTTGACATTAGTTCCATCTTATCCTAAATGTTCGGTCTGCAAACTTACCATTTTGCGATATACACTCTGCTTCTTGGCTAGTAATTCTTCATGCGTTCCCGCTTCCACAATTTTCCCCGCCTCCATGACAATGATTTGATCCGCTGAACGGATCGTCGACAAACGATGCGCAATGATCAAACTTGTCCTGTTTTTCATCAGTTCTTCTAATGCCGACTGCACCCATTTTTCGGATTCAGAATCCAAGGCGCTTGTAGCTTCGTCCAACAATAAAAATTTAGGGTTCTTTAAAATCGCCCGCGCTATCGCAATGCGCTGGCGCTGCCCACCCGATAATTTGACACCACGCTCACCGACCAACGTGTCATATTTTTCTGGGAATGACTCAATAAATTCATGCGCATACGCTTGCTGAGCTGCATGTTCGATTTCTTCTTGCGTTGCTCCTGGTTTTCCATACGCGATATTTTCACGAATACTTCCACCAAATAGTAACACTTCTTGGGGGACAAGGGCTAGCATTTTTCGCCAAGCATTGACGGAGTATGTATTTATATTCGCGCCATTCAGCATGATTTCTCCCGAATTAGGCTCGTAAAAACGCATCATTAATTGGGCCAATGTCGATTTTCCCGTTCCCGATGTTCCCACAATAGCGACCTTCTGACCCGGCTCAATGCGAATCGAAATGCCCTTCAAAATTTCGACAGAAGGCCTACTCGGATACGAAAAATGTATGTTTTTGAGTTCAATCGCGCCAAAATCAATATCAGTAACGGCTTCTGGCCCATCCAAATGCACCTCCGAAGGATCTTCCAAAATTTCCAAAATGCGATCCGAAGCACCGATCGTTTTTTGCAACTGCGCATAAATATCACCTAAACCACCAACCGATCCGCCAATAAAGGCCGTGTAAAAAATGAAAGTTAATAAATCCGCTAAAATCATGTCACCCTGGGCTACTAATTGCGCCCCATACCAAACAACCCCTACGATACCGCCAAACAAAGCAAAAATCACAAAACTCACAAAAGCGCCTCGCATCGTCGCCGCTTTTAAAGCCGCTTCAATCACCTTGTTTAACGATTGTGTATAGCGATTTACCTCATATCCCTCATTCGTAAACGACTTAACCGCTTGAATCGACTGAAACGTTTCCTCTACAATGATATTGGTTTCAGCTAATTCATCCTGAGACTTCTTTGAAATCTTGCGAATAAACTTGCCAAATACAATCGCCGCCACGACCAAGAGCGGGAAGGTAGCCAACATAAACAATGTTAATTTCCAAGACAAATACGTAATCAAGGCAATGCCCCCAATCAACGTAAAAATCTGGCGAAAAAACTCCGCCAAAGTGATCGAAAGTACATCCTGTAATTGCGTGATATCGGAAGTGATTCGACTCATTAATTCCCCCACGCGCCGTTTTTCAAAATGAAAAATAGGCATCGTGATGATTTTCGCGTAAAGCGACTGTCGGACATCTCGCATCGATTTTTCTGAAACCTGCGCAAACGTGTAAATACGTATGAACGAAAGGATTGCCTGAACGATCAAAATCGCAAAAAAGAATAGGGTTACCTCATTGATCAGGTACTTCGATTTTCCCTCAATCACCTTCGTCATTTCTCCAATCAACAAGGGGAAACTCATCGTGGTTAAATTCGACAACAATAAAAAGAGCATCCCACATCCAAACGTCCACTTGTATGGAATTACAAATTGGAATATTTTCAAGGCCTTTTTCAAGCCCTGTTTATCCACCTTCACCTTGTCCTTGGCCTCAACGCCAGAACCCATTTTCTCGTGTCTCTTTGCCATGACTAATTGGTTGTTAAAGCCTCACCGCGGTAGGCCGACTTTAAAAACATGCGATTATAATCTTGATCCGCCATAATTTTTGAAATGCTGAGTTTCGGATTTGCCGCCCAATAATGCTGCACAATCGTATAGCCCACCCAGCGTCCAATCGACCCTGGGCATGCCGGACCAATTTCCGGTGTCTTCGGCCGCTCACCTAAATATTTATTCTTGATCAATTCTTCTTTATTGAACAACAATTTTTTATCAATAAAATGTTCCCAAACCTGTTTTTGAAAGGCATTCGTCTCCAGTAATTCTTGGGTCGTGTACCCAAATAGAAGGCTGTCGGCAAGTTCAGGTACAATCGTCTTCGTAAACGCGTATCCCTTTCCGTACCAAATCATATCACTAAGCAAGGTGTGATCTTCTTCATTTTGCTTATTCAAAAATGCAGAATATTGAAGCATGATTTGGCCCACTAATGCACGAGGTTCCAAACGGCGCAACCGATAATCATACACATTCGGAGGTAAATAAAGTCCCTTTTTGCCCATGAAAAAATCCAGCCCGA
>CANHKE010000182.1 GCA_947461155.1 Cytophagaceae bacterium
CCATTCGGATCTTTGTATTTCAGATCCATGTAAAAGGCTTGGTAGCCTTTTTTGACATAGGGGATGGTATATTTGGCTGTGGATCCTTCGAGTTTTACCCGCCGTGTGAGCCATAAATTATTTCGGAAATCGCGATCTGCGGACGTAGTTGCCCAAATCGCAGCCTCGACTAATTCTTCTGGTTTTGCTTGTACGGTTAATTCAAATCCCTCCTTCCCTTTCACGACATTCCAAGTGCTAATCGGGTATTCTTTGTTTTGCAAGGTTAAGCCAAAGAACGCACTTAATCCTTCTAACGCTTGTTTGCCGCCTGCTAAATCATGGCCCGCATTGGGTACGTAGTGAATTAAATTTTGGCCAGGTATTTGGTCAAAATAATGTTTAATCGCATCTGCTGTCCAATACGGATCGTTTGTCGCCACAAAAATCATCTTGGGAACCGTAAGTTTCGTACGATACGAATAAGGGTCAATCATCGTTGTTATCGCTTTCCCGTCAGGCGATTCCGTACTTTGAGGTATCCCTATTTTAACGTAGTCTTCGATTTGATCACTGTATTCGCCATACGTTTCAAATTGATAGCTTAGCGTTTTCGGCATGTTCAACATATCAATCACCATCGGTCCGATTGCCTTGACGCGCTTGTCATCAATCGCACTTGATAACCAAGTTGTCCAACCGCGTTTGGAGGCTCCAGAAATCACAAAATTGGTAATTTTATGCGGGGTCTTTTTTGCCACAATTTCCTGAATGGCATCCATTCCTTTCACAGCCGATTTCACCATGGGGAACAATAATGGCCATGAATAATCTTTGTCTTTCCGGAATTCATTTAGCGTATACGTGATTAATTCATCTTCCGTTTTCCCATCAAAGAAGGGTTGGTTTGGCACTTGTTTAATCAAGGCCACGACCGCCTTATTTTTATTCGCAATCGTCCCAAGCACCGGCCAAAGTTTGTCGTCTTTGCTCCAGTTTGGCTGCTCGTCTTTATTGCTTCCGCCTGTGATGAAAAGCAAGGCGCCGTCATATTGAATGGACGCAGGAACGATGATGGTGAGCTGGTGTCTCCAAGTGATACCCCGCCACTTTTGGGAGGTCAGTAATACCTGATAGGCTTTGGTGCTTCCTAAACTCGCCGAATCTTTTACCTCCCAGGAATAGGCGGCGTCACCATTCAATAGATAACTTTTTAATGCGTTTTCGGGCGTGATTTTAGCTTGTGAAAATCCCCAAAATGGGATCAACAAACACGCAATTCCGACGAGTAGATTTTTCATAGTTTCGGGGATATTAGTAAAAGCTTCTCATTAAGCTGTTTTTCCTTTGAGTAAGGAAAAAATGGCCATGGCATGTCCATGCCCTAATTCAAAATCAGCCTTGAGCCAATTTGTAATTTCTGTCGCTTTGACGGTGAGTTCGCCATCATGCAAAAAACCTTTGGCCGTTGCCATGTTTTTAAAATCTTCCGGACTTTTTCCTGTCTTTTCTTGAATGTTGTCAAGGTACGCTTGGAAGGACATATCGTATGGTATTTTGAACCAAAACTACAGGATTCTTTCGAATTATTGCTAGCTTTAATCATGAAAAAATTCGCGTTAAGTCTGTGCTTTTCATTGCTTTGTCTTTCGCTTTGGGCCCAACAAAAATCTTGGGACTTGGGAAATATACTGATTACCCAATTGACCGAAAATACATTCGTCCATGCCTCCTTTTTACAAACCAATGAGTTTGGAAAGGTGTCTTGCAACGGACTTATTGTTCGCGATGGCAATGAGCTTATTATTTTTGATACGCCTACAGATAATGCGGGATCCCAAACGCTTTTGCACTGGATTCAGCACACGCTTCATGCCCGCGTAAGGGCCATTGTTCCGACGCATTTTCACAGCGATTGTTTAGGCGGCTTGTCTGCATTTCATGACGCCGGGATTCAATCAGTGGCCCATGAACTGACGATCGAATTGGCCATGCAAAACCAGGTAGCTGTCCCCCAAAAGGGTTTTCGCGATCAAATTCTATTGCCCTTAGGCAACGAGCAGGTCATTGTTCGCTATTTCGGCGCGGGCCACACGAAGGATAATGTGGTGGCCTATTTCGCCAAGGAAAAAGTACTTTTTGGCGGGTGTTTACTGAAGGAATTACATGCGTCCAAAGGCTTTTTGGGCGATGCGGTTACTGCCGACTGGTCAAACACGGTTGGTAAAGTCAAACAAGCTTTTCCTGATATAAAATGGGTGGTACCAGGGCACGGGCAAGTGGGCAACAAGGCGTTGCTGGACTATACGATTCAACTCTTCTTCGTGCAAAAATAACTCAATCGATTTGCTCGAAAAGGGCATCTAATACGCGGGCCAATGCCCAATCTTTTTCTGTGATTTGGTTGCCGGCATCATGGGAAGTCAAGCGAACATGAAGTCGGTTATACGTATTCGTCCAAGTCGGATGATGATCTAGCTCACTAATTTGCGGTGCCGCCGTAACCATAAAGTGAATGGCATCTTCGAAACTATCGAATACATACGTTTTTTCAAGGGCTTTATTTTCTTCTGTCCAGTGGGTCATTTCATTAAGTTCTAATGTGTGTACTAAACAATTTTATGCAATTAAGGTTTAGCATCTGTTCACAATTTAAAGGATACCCAGGATGAAGCGCACTGAGTTTTTGTCAACGTTTACGAGCGGAATATCTGTGGCATGTATAGCATGCTTAGCTAGTGCATGTTCGAAAGAGGAAATGGGGGCACCGGCAGCTCCATCGAGTTCAAACTCATCCGCAGGATTCACAATCAATCTAGATATGGAATTAAAATCCATCAATGATTTTGTGGCAAAAAGCGGCTTCATTGTCATTCGCACCGCGAGTGGAAATGCCGCGTCAAGTTTTGTAGCTTTTTCTTCTGTTTGTCCACATGCAGGAGCCACAGTAGAATACTTGAGTAATTCCACATCGTTTTTATGTGCGACACATGGATCTACTTTTAATGCCAAGGGTGCCCTAACACAGGGGCCAGCCACCCGCGGTTTAACGACGTTGGCTGTAGAATTATCTGGCGCAACGTTACGTGTTAAAGTGTAGCAGCAGGATGATATGCATAAAAAAAATCTATGCAAAGCATAATAAAATTAATTTTTATTAATGATAATCGGTCTATAAGTTTGTATTGCAGACATTGAATGTGCAATGTTCATGTGCGAATTTTAATTAATGAAAAGGGGTTGTAATTAGGGCCAGGCAATTTTGCCTGGCTTTATTTATTCAAAATGTTTTTGTTTGATCGCGTCTTTTTCTGCTACGATATAGTTCATAAAAGCTTTCGCGACAGGTGATGGACTTTTTTCCTTGTGCCAGATTAATTTCCAAGTCGTAGTAATCGGTAAGCCGCTTCGTGGAATGATGGCTAGCTGTCCATTTTTTAGCTCGTTTTTAATCCCAATCATCGGCATAATCGAATAACCAAGCCCAGCCATCACCGCCTGTTTCACCGCTTCATTTGATTGAAGTTCTATTTTTTTCAAGACATGTATGCCTTGTTTTTTCAAATACGTTTCCATGATTTTTCGAGTGCCCGAACCATTTTCACGAAAAATTAAAGGCAATTCTTTATTGAATTCTTGAAATGCGAACGTTGGCTTCTGGAGGGCTGTTTGTGCATTCCCAACCAATACTAATTCATTCGTTAGGATATCGATGAATTCAAAACTCGGGCTATTGATGTCCGTAGAAATGAGGCTGAAGTCCACTTCATTATTTGCTAAACTTTGAAATACCCGTTCTCGATTGGTTACGTCGATGCTGATTTCTACTCCGGGGTTGTTATTCAAAAATTCAGTTAAAAAATAGGGCAAAACATACTTTGCGGTAGATACGATGGAGACTTTTAAGCGGCCTAACAACTGATCCTTAAACGCCATCGTTTTATAATTAATGGCATATACTTGATCAATGATTCCCTCCGCTGATTTCGCAATTTCCATTCCAAAATCTGTCACATATATTTTCTTTCCGATTACCTCAATCAATGGGATTTCAAATTGCGCTTGAAAGTTTTTTATCTGAATCGATACCGCGGGTTGCGTTAAATTTAATTCCTCTGCCGCCTTGGTAATACTCATGGTCTGGACCACCTTGAGATAGATCTGAAGTTGATTTAAAGTATAGTTCATAAAATAGACTAATGTATTTTATTATAAACTTAAATAAAAATTATTTACAGTCATTGCATTATTTTGTAAAAATTTCAATTCAATGAAAGCCGCTTTTCAATCAATTCTTTTTGCTGGACATGTAATTGGTCTTTTGTCTGGGCTATATTTTTGTTTTCAATTGACCGACCCTGTGCTCGAAAAACTCATCTGCAGCCTGCTAATTATACTTTTATTGAATCTGATCCGCCTAGTACAACATGCTCG
>CANHKE010000183.1 GCA_947461155.1 Cytophagaceae bacterium
AATGCAGTGACATCATCGCAGGCTGATATGACAAAGGCCCATAAGGCTGAATCGTAACACTTTGCCAAGCTCCATTTGCATATTCAGCGACCAACATATGGTCAGCGAAACTGCGGCCAAAAGCCAAATGGTCAAAATCGACTTGGTCAATGCGAGAACTAGAAGTGGGTTGAATGTTAATTTGCATACGTTATAATTAATTTATTTCCCTGAATTCCAAGGAATCTCAGGTATACCTAGGCTATGATGTAAAAAACGACAAACCATAAAAAGGTAATCCGATAATCGATTGATATAGGCAAGCGCAATTTCATAATCTTGATGGTCCGATGCTTGGACCCACCGAATCAGACTTCGTTCAGCACGCCGACAAACCGTGCGGGTTATTTGTGCCGTTGCGATACTTTCATGACCTCCTGGAAGAATAAAAAAGCGCATTGGACTTAAGTGCGCATCCATTTCATCGATATTTTCCTCTAAGGAAACGATGTCTTTTAACGCGATTAGCTCCATGTTCCCTAAAGCTTGTGGAGAATCACTCGCCACATGTGCACCTAAAACAAATAAACTCGACTGAATCGACTGAAGTTTAGCCGCGAGAGCTGAATCCACGCGACAGATTAATAAACCAATGTGACTATTTAGTTCATCAATGTCCCCTATCGCATCGAGTCGAAAATCAGATTTAATGATTCCTTTCCCATCCGCTAGACGCGTAAAGCCTTTATCTCCTTGTTTGGTGTATATTTTCATAAGAATAACAAAAATAGGTTTTTCAACCTTGAAACCAAAAGATTCGTATTAATTATCAAAAACGAAGAAAGATTAGGGTCTTAAGTTTTTCAAAACTAATTTTGAGGACTTTTTCAACGATATGTCGATAGATAAATTTATATCCCGAGTTTGGCGCGTGTTGTCCATGGTGGCGTTTGGCATCAGTTTACTTTTCATATATAGGGGATTACCGGATCCAACTGCGGTACATTTTGGTGAGACAGGACGTGGCGACGGATTTTTACCCAAGGAAGAAATTTTCTATTTAACCGCTGCCATTGTTACTATTTTAAATGTTTTAGGGCTATTGCTGATAAAAAGTATACAAAAAATTCCAGGCCGTTTATTTAGCCATTACCTTCAGGCATTCGCCTCAAAAGGCGATTTGATCATTCAACAAACCTTTGTTCACTGGATCCATTTTCTTTTGGCACTAATCAATACCTATCTGATTTTAGTTTTCCGTGTTTTGTTATTGTTAAATGACGAACGAACGAATCAAGCAGATTACAGCTACTTACCTAAAGTTGGTATTATTTTATTGCTTATTTGGCTAATTTATTTGCCCATACGACTTTGGAGCTATCCAACTTTTGTAGACGACGAGCTATGATCCAAAACATGCCCGATATTTCCATTCAGGCGTTTGATTATCCATTACCTGATTCACAAATAGCACTATTCCCCACTGAAAAGCGGGATGAATCTCGATTGCTTACGTATCAACATGGGCAAATTAAACATAGCTATTTTAAAGAATTACCCAATTTATTGCCCTCGAATAGCTTGTTGGTGTTCAATAACACCAAGGTGATCCCCGCGCGCATGCTGATTCAAAAAGCAACCGGAACGACCATTGAACTATTCTTATTAAAACCAATGACCAATCAAGTTGCGACTCAAGTCGTCATGGAACAGCAAGGGGAAAGTAGTTGGGAATGCCTCATCGGTAATAAGAAGCGCTGGAAATCAGGTGAAACGCTAACGAAGGAAATTACGCTCCAAGATGAGACCGTTTTAATTACGATTAATTGGATTGATCGAGGAATTAACCTGATAAAATTAACTTGGACTGGGGATCATTCCTTTGCAGCCGTTTTGGATTGCATCGGCCAAATGCCTTTACCTCCCTATTTGGAAAGAGAGACAGAAATTTCGGATCAAGAACGTTATCAAACAGTTTTTTCAAAGGTATTGGGGGCTGTGGCTGCTCCTACTGCCAGTTTGCATTTTTCACAGGACGTTTTTGACCAATTACGTAAAAAAGGCATCAAAGAGAGTTATTTAACGTTGCATGTTGGCGCAGGAACCTTTTTGCCTGTCAAAGAAGATGAAATCCGAAATCATCCGATGCATCGGGAGCAATTGATATTTTCGAAGGCTTTTATTCAGCAAATCATTGATCACCAAGGCCCATTTATTCCGGTAGGCACCACGGCATTGCGCGCCTTAGAAAGTTTATATTGGTCCGGAGTTTGGTTATTGGAAGGTCAAAAGGTCCCTGAAACAGGTCTGGTTATACCAAAAGAATTTGCGTACCGGGTTAGAGAGAATTATTCCAACAAAGAATCTTTGAAGGCTATTTTGTCCTATTTACAAGAGCAAGCCCAAGAAAATTGGATAGCGGAAACTGAATTGTTGATTATGCCAACGTATACATTTCGATTTTGCGAAGCGTTAATTACCAATTTTCACCAACCAAAATCTACTTTACTTGTACTCGTTTCAGCATTGATTGGGGAGGGTTGGAAAGAAGTTTATCAAGAGGCAATTGATCAAAAATATCGATTTTTGAGCTATGGCGATGCTTGTTTGTTTTTCAACAATCAGCAATAATTCCAAGTGAATTGTTAAATTTGTGGCCCGATAACTGGAAGCTAGAGGTTAGACTTTAGACGTTAAACGATGGGCGTCAGACGTTGGACGTTGGACGTTAGACGTTGGAAATAATAACTAGAAACCAGGTACGCGTTTGACTAGCGACTGACGACTAGTGACTAAATAAAAAAGATATGAATTTCATAGAAGAATTGCGTTGGAGAGGTATGCTTCAGGATATGATACCTGGATTGGAAGAACAATTGGCCAAAGAAATGACAGTGGCTTATATTGGTTTTGACCCTACGGCTCCAAGCTTACATATTGGAAATCTGGCTGCAATTATGTTGTTGAAGCATTTTCAATTGTGTGGCCATAAGCCCATTGCGTTGGTAGGTGGCGCAACGGGAATGATTGGTGATCCTTCTGGCAAAGCGGCTGAACGCGAGTTTTTATCTGAAGATACATTGCGTGCCAATCAGGTAGGCATTCAAAATCAATTAGAGAAATTCTTGGAATTTCATGCAGGGGCTAATTCGGCGGAGGTTGTTAATAATTATGATTGGTTTAAGGAGTTTAGCTTTTTGGGATTCTTACGTGAGGCAGGCAAGTTTTTGACGGTTAATTACATGATGTCAAAAGACTCGGTCAAAAAACGTTTAGAAACGGGTATATCGTTTACGGAATTCTCATACCAATTATTACAGGGATACGATTTTTATCATTTATATAAGACGAAGAATGTCCGACTACAAATGGGTGGTTCGGATCAGTGGGGTAATATCACAACGGGAACTGAAATTATTCGTCGGAAAGAAGGCCAGGATGAGGATGCGACGGAACGTGCGGCGTTTGCTTTGACAACACCTTTGGTAACGAAAGCGGATGGCACGAAGTTTGGTAAATCAGAATCGGGTAATGTGTGGTTGGATGCAGCAAAAACAAGTCCATACGCATTTTATCAATTTTGGCTGAATGCGGCGGATGCGGATGTACCCCGGTTGATTCGTGTGTTTACCTTATTTACGAAAGCGCAGATTGAGGAATTGGAAAAGCAACATGCGGAGGCACCGCATTTACGTATACTACAAAAAGCAGTGGCGGAAGAGGTGACTACTCGGGTTCATGGCGCTGATGTCTGTGCATTAGTGATTGAGGCGTCGGGCTTGTTATTTTCCAAAGACGCGGTTGAACTGATTGCGGAGGCTTCGGAAGCGCTTTTGGAACAATTACCCGTTCATGAGGTATCGGATGTTTTATTGGCAGATTGTAAAAACCTGACTGATTTAATTAGTGTAGGAACGGATAATTTAATTTTTCCATCCAAAGGAGAGGCGCGAAAAGCGATTCAAAATAATGCGATTAGTGTAAATAAAATCAAAGTGACGGATCCGAATGCTGCACTCGATTTTAATAAAATTCGAAATAAATATTTGTTGGTGGGTAACGGAAAACAGAAAAATTACATTTTATCCTTCAAATAGTTCAGCAATAACAGACTGACCGAAAAAAAGTGAAATTATTTTTAGGCAGGTGTTGGTATATTTAAATTAATCCTACATCTTTGCACTCCCAATCGCTAGGAAAACGATTCTAGCGCACTGACTTTTGATTGATTGCCTGGTTTCGGCTGTGGAGATTGGTTAAGAGTTATAAGAGTTCTTTGACGTGTTGGTAGAAATAGATTTGAGGTTAGTTATTTAAATTAGCTAATCAGAATAAGTAGCATTCAAGACAAGGATATAGACAATTTTCTTATATTAAAATAAGAGCAGTCAAACATCCAAAGATTATTTACAATGGAGAGTTTGATCCT
>CANHKE010000184.1 GCA_947461155.1 Cytophagaceae bacterium
AACATCAACCCTTTGTATTTCAAAAGGGTGTTAATGTACTCATCCAACACATCCATGAGGTTGTCTTGGTTTTGGTGGAAGATCTGCGACCAGGTTTCAGGCGAAGATTTTGCCAAACGTACCGTTGACTCAAAACCAGTAGAAGCCAACTCAAAAATACGCTCCTCGTTTTTCTCTTTCTCTAAGACCGTATTGGCCAAAGCAAACGAACAAATATGCGAAATGTGCGAGATGTACGCCGTATGCACGTCGTGGTCGATCGAATTCATGTAAATTAAATTCATCCCCAATCCATCGCGGTATAAACTTTCGATGGTTGCTGCGGCCTCTGGGGCACTCAATTCTTTGTCGCAAATTACCCCACGTTTTCCCAAGAATAATCCTTCGACTGCCGCTTCAGGTCCCGAAAATTCCGTTCCCGCCATCGGGTGCGTTGACACAAATTGCTGGCGTTTGGGATGATTTTTTAATGCTTCGTATACGGGTGTTTTGGTCGAACCTACTTCGATGACGATTTGGCCAGGTTTTAATAGGTCTAATACCTGCGGGATAATCTGCACCAAAATATCCACCGGCGTGGCACATACAAAGACGTCCACGCGTTCAATCGCTTCTGCTAAGGGCAATACCTGGTCAACCAAACGCAAGGACAAAGCCTTCACCGCATGCGCCGGATTCGCCTCGATACCAATCAGTTCCGAAGCCCAGCCAGATGCTCGCAATGCCTTTGCTATGGACCCTCCAATTAATCCGATTCCGATGATGCCTACTTTTTTAGATTCCATTGCTGTGATTTTTGATGCGATCAATCGCCGTTTGAAATACTTCCTCTTTCGCACATAAGGAAATGCGGACATATCCATTCCCCTGTGATCCAAAAATGCCTCCTGGTGTGATGAACACCGCATTTTCGTCTAGTACCTGGTCTGACAAGGCATAGCCAGAGGCTGCGGAGGCCGGTATACGTGCCCAAACAAACATGCCCGTTTGCGCCGGATCATACACACAATCCAATAAATCTAATAATTCAAAAACCTTCTTTTGGCGCGATTTATAAATTTCATTCTGCCCGGCGAACCACGATGCATCTGCCGACAACGCCTTTACGGCCGCCTCTTGCAAAGGCAAAAACATCCCAGAATCCATGTTGGACTTAAACTTCAAAACAGGTCCTAGCAATTCCGCCCGACCAAACGCCGCACCGATGCGCCAACCGGCCATGTTGTGGGATTTGGAAAGCGAATTCAATTCGATGGCCACATCCTTCATGCCTGGAACGGCCAATAAACTGATGGGATTTTCATTTAGGATAAAACTGTATGGATTGTCGTTCACAAGCAAGATCGAATGACGAATCGCGAAATCACGTAGTTTCGTAAAAAAAGCCAAATCCGCCTTCGCACCCGTAGGCATGTGCGGATAATTCACCCACATGATTTTCACACGCGATAAATCCAATTTGTCCAACGCATCTAAATCCGGTAACCAACCATTTGCTTCCGTTAATTCATACGCTTGAACCGTCGCCCCAGCCAGCGAACACGCTGCTTGGTAGGTTGGGTATCCTGGATTCGGAATAAGTGTTATATCTCCTGCTTCTAAATAGGCCATCGCAATGTGCATGATGCCTTCTTTGGAACCGATGAGCGGTAAAATTTCATGCGCCGGATCCATGTGTACTCCATAATGTTTGGCATAAAAGGCCGCAAATGCTTCGCGCAAGGCAGGAATTCCTTGGTAACCTTGATACGCGTGGTTCGCAGGATTCGCGGCAGAAAGCGTCAGGGCGTCGATCGTTTCTTGCGAAGGAGCGAGGTCCGGACTTCCGATACCCAGATTAATCACCGGAATACCGGCGGTACGTAAGGATGCGATCTGCTTGAGTTTCGTGGAGAAATAGTATTCCTCAACGGACTGTAAACGCGAAGCGGGGGAAATGGAAAAGCTCATAAAATAAAAATGCCGACTCACAGGCCGGCGAAAATAAGTTAACATCAAAAACCTATCAAACCGGTTACGCGCAGACGTAATATCCTGCGTAATAATAACCTGCGTAATACGTTGCCGATTTAAAATTCATGCTCCAAAGGTATGAAAAAAATGATTTTATGCAAATCCCTTCGGGAAAAGTCCTTTCAAGACCTGAGAAACAAGTCCCGGTTCGAAGCCTTTAGCCAGACCAGTCCGGTAACACTTTTGGTATTTTTCCGCAGACGTACCTGTTTTCAAGGACTCCGCCTTTTTAACTAAAAGATTTTTTAGCGCTTCTGCATAATCCTCCTCCGCGATTTCTTCCCAATGCAGCTGGATCTCTGAATCTGAAATGCCCTTTTTGCGTAATTCAAAATGGATTTTACCGCGCCCCCACTTTTTCTGATTGAATTTGGAACGGATGTATAGGCCTACGAACCGACTTTCGTTTAGGTAATTATTTTCTTGAAGCCATTGGATATACGTATCCGTGTCAGCTTCAGCATTCAATTCGTAGATTTTTTGTTTGATTTCGGAGATACATCGTTCCTGATAGGCACAATAGCGGGCCAATTTATTCAGAACTTCGCTGTCCATGGGATTAAGATTCGTGCTCTTCGAATTGCTCGAGGTTGAATAAATCATTCAATACATCCACCATCGCCTCGGAATCGCCACGTTTGCAGGCAGCTTTCAAGTGAATGATCGGTTGTTTGATGATTTTTTGCACCAAAGAAGCTGTGATTTTTTCTAATTTATCCACTTCCTCCGCACTCAAGCCTTTTAAATGGCGATTGATTTCCTCTTTACGGATTTGTTCTAATGCCCCTTTTAACTTATGGATGGTGGGTGAGACTTCCATTTCCTTTGACCAATCGTTAAAGCTTTCAATACTTTCTTCGATGATGGTACGAACATCTGGAATCGATGCCATGCGCGTCGCTAAGGCTTCGTCGGCACGTTCTTTCAACGAATCGATGTTGTACAACAACACACCCGATACTTTTTCGACACCTTCCTCAATACTCCGCGGAACGGATAAATCGATGAAATATTTAAATGAAAGCAATTGCATTGCTTTTAATTTCTCCTGCGTGATAATCGGTGAATCCGTGCGAACAGATGAAATAATGATGTCAGCTGCTTCTACTTCTTTGCACATATCTTCAAACGGTGCGACGCGGAAATTTTTCCCTTGTGCGACACGTTCTGCTTTTTCAATTGTACGGTTCATAACCGTTACTTCCGCAAAGTCTTTGTCTTCGAAGTTTTTACAAACATCGATGCCAATTTCCCCTAAACCCAAAATTAGGATTTTCGGTGTGGCGATGGCTTGCGATAGCTCTTCCGCTAAGGCCACGGTCGCATAAGAAACAGATGCCGCTCCATCGCGGAACGAGGTTTCTTGTGCCACACGCTTGTTCGAATAAAAAATTGTATGCATTAAGCGATGCAAATACGGACCCGCCATGTTCAAGTCGGCCGCTAATTGATACGCTTTTTTGATTTGATTGGGGATTTGTAAGTCACCTACTACTTTGGATTGTAAGCCCGTGGCCACTTCAAAAAGGTGTTGCAAGGAGTCGTTCGTTTCATCCATTTGGATGAAGTAATGTACATAATCTGCCGTGTTCATTAATCCTTTTTCGATTAATAAGGCTTTGATTAAGTCATTTGAAATAGATTCCTGCGAAGTGAAATACAATTCCGTGCGGTTGCACGTAGAAACAATGAGTAATTCTTGCAAGCCAAATAAGTCTTTACACTTCAGTGTAAATGCCCGACTTTCTTCCTCGTTCAATGCAACCATCTCCCGAATGGTGAGTGGTGCGCTGCGATGTGAAATGCTGACTGACTTAAACGGTGTGATCATTCGATTACGTGTACAAAAACAAGTTTACAAAAGTACAACGCAAAAATTAAATTTTGACAAGTCTTATGAATAAAATCGTAATTTAGATAAAGTTTAATTTGACCTACATGGACTTCAAAAACAAAACCGTTTTCATCACAGGCGCCTCGAGGGGTATCGGCTTGGAAATAGCCAAAAAACTAGCTTCGCTTGGCGCAAACATCATTATAGCTGCCAAAACGGCTGAGCCACATCCCAAATTGCAAGGGACTATTTTTACTGCTGCCGAAGAAATCGAACGCCTCGGTGGTCGTGCCCTGCCCTGCATGGTCGACATTCGTGATGAAAATCAGGTTTTTGAAGCCGTTGAAAAGGCCGTTGCCACCTTTGGTGGAATTGATATTTTGATTAATAATGCTTCTGCGATCCAATTGACTGGCACGCTCGAAACGGAGATGAAACGATTTGATCTCATGCATGGGGTCAATGCCCGCGGAACCTTTTTGGTTTCCAAAGCTTGTTTGCCACATTTATTGAAGTCGGCAAACCCTCATGTCCTCACCCT
>CANHKE010000185.1 GCA_947461155.1 Cytophagaceae bacterium
AAGCGTCAATTGGTAATGTTTTTTCATATTCTATTTCGTATTAAGGACAAATCCAAGAAGGAAGCATCGATTTAGATTGATTTAAAGGTTTGAAATTAATTGGCCAAGCCCATTTCAAGAAAATCTACTACCTCACATTTGGACTAAAACATCAAATTAGTTCAAATTTCATCCCATTAAATAGGCTAAAGCAAACCTCTCAAAATGTACAGACACTATTAATTCACATAAAAAAGCAATAATTTCGTAGGTCAAAAATTTCCTATGAAGAAACAAATACTCCTATCCTTCGCTTTTATTTTCAGCATGTGCATGGTTTTTGCGGCAGTTACCGAACATCGCTGGGAAGATTGGTATATTACGTTTCGGGCCTCTAAAAATTTAGCTTTAGGTAATGGATTGGTTTTTAATGTGGGTGAACGACTCATGACCTATACCTCACCCCTGGGAACGCTCATGCCCGCTTTCGTTAAATTTATTTTCAAAAACAGTTCTGATGACGTGGCTATATGGGGATATCGCGTGCTTTGCGGACTCGTTCTTGCGAGCTCATCCTTCTTTTTAGATCGCATTTTCACCAAATTAAACCTAACACGCGGATTTTATTTCATTGCCATTTTTCTTTTTTCATTTAATTTCTTGGTCATCGACAACACCATAAACGGCATGGAATCTGCATTTATGGTTTTCTTTGAAATCTACCTCATATCCATTTTAGTCACGCAACCCAAGCAGTTAACGCTCCAACTTGCCATCGCTTTCGCCGGATTAATGTTCTCCAGACCCGATGGATTTATTTATGGTGGCGCGTTAATCTTAAGTCTATTCCTTTTTGGGAAATTGGCCATATTGAAATGGGAACAAGCCAATCTCCTTGTTTTTGCCAAAGCATTGGGAATCGCAATCTTATTTTTTGCCCCTTGGATTGCTTGGACTTGGGTGTATTATGGCACACCGATTCCACATACCATCATCGCCAAAGCTAGACATTACGATGTCCAGTTTTTCGTTACAGCCACGTCTCATTTCATCCAAAACTTCAAAGGTTCACCCAATTTATACCTACCCGCTTATGCCGTAAATTTTGGATCTTGGCCCATTTTTACACCCATTGCAGCCTTTATCAGTATCATCAGCCTATTCTATTGGTTAAACCCCAAAGGAAATCCATTGGCTCGCGGACTATCGTTCGCCTCCATGATCATGATTTATTACCTAAACGTGGTCTCCGGACTTGGGCCGTCACCTTGGTATTTACCATCGGCCATTACACCTTCACTACTCGTACTCTGCCTCGCGCTATGCGACATATATGGCAGCAAATTTAAAGTCGCATTTTATCCGGTGCTAATTGGGCTCGCTACCTTCACTGCCTTTACTTTTTACCAGGGAACACGGGTGATTCGAAACCAACAACGCATCGTTGAATTTGGTAATCGCGAACAAATAGGCAAATGGATAAAAGCACATAAACAACCGAATGACACGGGATTCATGGAATGTTTAGGCTATATCGGATTCTATTCTGAATTGAAAACATACGATTATCCAGGTATGTCATCCCCTGAAATGGTGAAAGCACGTAAAACGATTAAGTCGGAGAATTATGCTGATTTGATCAATTACCTACGGCCTACCTGGCTCATTTTACGCGCAGGAGAATCGTCAGAAATCGCCGCACGAATCCCAGATCTGATGCAAAAGCACTATAAACTCGTAAAAACTTTTGATCAACGGGATGCGGTCAATCGGGCGAATCTTCCTTTTGGAAAAAACTACCTATACGTAGATGCAAATTTTGTGGTATACCACCGCACGTATTAAAATCATCCATTTACACATGTAATACCCTCTTAGCGAGGGTATTTTTTTTTGCTTAAAAAATTTAAACTAAAAATTTAGTTAAAATAATTTTGTAACTAAAAATTTAGTTATACATTTGAGCCAAGCAAAAGAAAGATACATGAAAAAACTCACGCAAGCGGAAGAACAAATTATGCAGGTTATTTGGAACCTACCTGACGGTGGATTTCTAAAAGACATCATTGAATTACTTCCTGAACCCAAAGCCCATTCCAACACCATCGCTACTCTATTAAAAATACTGGTAGAGAAAGAATTTGTCCAAATCACAAATCCCAATCGGAATAACTTGTATTCCGCATGCATCAGCAAAACGGAATACTCAGGCCAGCGCATGGCAGGTTTAACCGATTCCTTTTTCGAAGGTTCTTATTCAAATGTTGTTTCGTTTTTGGTAGATAAAAACCAAATGTCCATTGAAGACCTAGAAAGTTTAATCGAACAATTAAAATCTAAGAAAAATGACTAGCTCCGCCCTATTCATCTATGCCTTGAAATCGATCGTCTTATCAGGCGTTTGTTTTGGATACTATACGATGTTTCTGAAAAACACCCTATTGCATCAATACAATCGATTCTTCCTACTAGGAACTCTTTTGATTAGCTTATTTGGACCCTTGGTCAAACTAGATTTTTGGTCGGTGAATGAAGAAGAAGTCGCCAACATCAGTCAAACGATCGTTTACCTAAACACGATCCAATTTCAACCGGATGTTGAACAGACAGATTGGAACCTGATTGCCACACGTACGGCAGCAGCGATTTCCTTATTATTGGTCGCTTATTTGGGTTTAGGTATTTTAAAAATTTACCAAATCAAACGGACACATCCAGTCAAATCAACAAAGGACATTGAGATCGTTGAAACCAATCTTGAAAATGCGCCATTTTCATTCTTAAATCTGATGTTTTGGAAACAATCGATCGATTTAAACAGCGAACATGGACAAAAAATATTCCAACACGAATTAGCCCATATTCGTCAAAAACATACATATGACCGGCTATTTTCACAATTGGCCACTTCAATTATCTGGTTCAATCCTTTCCATTGGCTTATCCAAAAAGAACTTCAAAACATCCATGAATTTATAGCCGATCGTGAGGCCATTCAAAACGGCGATGTGCAAACTTTTGCCAAGATGATGCTTCAGTCTCATTACGGAAACGAATTTTTAAACCCGAGTCATTCCTTTTATTATTCATCTCTAAAACGTAGAATTATGTTATTAACTACCTCAAAAAAACCCAAGTACGTGTACTTCAGAAAAGTATCCTTGCTGCCTATTTTGGCCATTCTTTTGGCAGTATTTTCCATCCAAGTTCGTGCTCAATCGAAAAAAGTAACAAACAAAAATGGTGCAACATTTATGGTCACAATGCAATCGGATTCAACAACATTTTCAGATCCCAAAACGGGTAAAAAGGTATTTTCCGTTGCCACACGCGACATGCCACCTCCACCTCCCCCAACAGCTGCACCAGTTCCTCCTGTACCCCCAACGCCAGCAACTCCCCCAAATCACTTAGCTGAATTTGTTAAAATTATCGCGGTTGACTCCAATACCTTTGAATTCAAAAGCGCTCAAAATGGAAAGAACGTAACGTTTGTGGCAAAAAAAGTTTCAAACGGGGCTAAAATGCATGGAAAACCCTTAGGGACGAAAGTTGATAGCGTATCATTTGTTTCGGTTCCATCCGAAAAAATCAAACCCTTAATCGTCATAGATGGCACCATCGTAAAAGATCTCGATTTGAACAAAATCAATCCCAATACCATTCACTCCATGAATGTACTAAAAGGCGAAAAGGCGATTGCTAAATATGCCGATAAAGGCATACATGGTGTTGTCGAAATAACGACCAAAAAACCCTAGATCAAAACTTAGTTTAATTAATGAGAGAATAAAAAAATGCCAATCGATATTCGGTTGGCATTTTTAGTTGGCTTGAGCCAAGAATTATTTCCCGATACAAAATTTACCAAAGATATTCTTCAACAAATCATCATTCGATATTTGCCCCGTAATCTCGCCTAAATCGTGTAGGGCATAACGAAGGTCCTGTGCAATTAAATCGCCCGTTAAACCGGTTTGTAAGCCGCGTAAAACAGATTCCAATGTCTCCTGAGTTTGTAAGAGGTGTTGGTAATGACGTAAATTCGTCACCAAAGTACCACCCGTGCTTACTTGATCCAATCCCACGACATCCAATAAAGCCTTTTCCAAATCCGCTAAACCATCCTTGTTTTTCGCAGAAAGGCAAATCAACGAAGGCATATCCTGTAGAATAGCTTGTAAAGCTTTCTCGGACAATTGATCCTTCTTATTTAAAATCTGAATCACAGGTATCTCTAAATCACCCAAATCAGCTAAGCCCGCACGAATCGACGCAGCATCTTCCGTCGTCGCATCTGCCATGTAAATCACCACCTGCGCCTTCTTCACCCAAGCCTGCGTCCGCTCCACACCCATCGCCTCAATCACATCTTCCGTTTCACGTAA
>CANHKE010000186.1 GCA_947461155.1 Cytophagaceae bacterium
TGCTTGATTTGTCGCTTTCAAATTAAATTGACAGACCACATAATCAGCAAATCGCGTATCACTGGCATTTTCGTAATTACTGATGATGTATTGGCCATTTAAATCTTTACGTTCTGTATATGGATAATAACCTTGGGCTACTTCCATTTGTGTCATAACGACGGTCTCTTTTTCTTTTTCATCGATACCTGCAACAAAATTTAATTTCTGCTGTACGCTGCGTAAATCAATTAATCGAAACTCATTACCAGCTAACACACTATTTTCTTGATTAAAACTTGGAAATCGAATGCTTCGATCCATGCTGTTAATGACCGGTTTGGGCAGGTTTTTCAAGACATATCCCGGTTCATTATTCTTGCGAATGAAAACCCGTAAGTCATCTTCTGATTGAATCATGTAAGCATCTGGATATCTCAATTGTAATTGGATTACTTGGTTGGTGGCTCTATTGGCATTAGTCTGACCAAACTGCACCGTGGCGGCCACCTGCATTTCATTTTCTACAATGGAAAATCGTTGCGTAAATACGGTGTCGCGTTTGTTTCGGTTCGCATAAACTTGTGCGATATAATTTCCAGAAAGGCGCAACTTGGGTAAAGGTACTCGGTAATTCAAATAGGGTATTTTAGTGCCCATGGACGATTTTGCATCGCGCAAGGGAATGTCGTTAAAGTCTTTTAAATATTCGATTTCGGATAGGGATGAAGGCGTCCAGTCCGACTGGCACGAAATGATCCGCAGGTAATAGGTGTTCGTTTTTAAGGCCAAATCATCAAATGACAAAAACCATGCGTCTTGTTGGCCTATATCAATAACCGCTTGACTCTGAATATATTGCTGAGGATCTACATTTCCCACAAACACCGTTTTGATGTGCTCGCGGTGTATCACATTGTTAATTTGTGCATTTGCCCAAGAAACTGACAATACGAAATAAACGAATAGCAGTCCTCGATTCATGTTATCCAATCAATAATTCCCAAGAGGCAGTAGTTTCATCCAATTTGACCTGAACCTCATTTCGTTTTAACTCAAGTTTTTTCAAATCGTCAAACTGAGAGGCCTGGGCGAAAGCGGCCATATCGTGCTCAATCGTCTCTAATTCATTTTCCAAGGTCATGATTTGAGCTTCTAATTTCTCGATTTCCTTTTCAGTCGACTTTGACTTTGGACTAGCTTCTACCGGTGCTAATTCTGGTTTTGGTTTTTCCTTGGTTTTAGCGATAGGAGGAGCTTCGCTCGATCTCGTAGCCATCCATGTTTCGTATTCGTCAAATGACCCTGGATATTCCTTCACCTCATTATCCTCGATATACCAAATTTTATTCGCAATGTTAGATACGAAATATCGATCGTGCGATACAACGACGTAAGTACCTTCGTATTGCTGCAAGGCTTGGATCAAAATATTCACCGATTGCATATCCAAGTGGTTAGTTGGCTCATCCAATAAAAGGAAATTGGCCTCTGAAATCAATACCTTGGCCAACGCCACGCGTGATTTTTCACCACCAGATAACACTTTAATCTTTTTAAATACTTCTTCACCTGAGAAAAGGAAACAGCCTAAAACGCTTCTTAATTCCATTTCTGTCTTCGTTGTACCCGTAGATTTTAATTCTTCGAGTAAGGTGTTTTCTACCTGTAAACTTTCAAGCTGGTGCTGCGCAAAAAACGATTCAATTACATTATGACCAATGCGTCTTTCGCCTTCAATTTTTTCTGTTCCTGATATAACGCGCAAGAGGGTAGATTTTCCTTTACCATTCGCACCAATCAACGCAATTTTATCACCACGATTGATTGTGGCCGATGTATTCTTTAAGATTACTTTCTCGCCATAGGCCTTGGATACATGTTCCAAGAATAGGATAAACCGTCCGGGTTGCGTTCCGAAATTGAATTTAAAATTCACTTTTGCTTTTTCGTCGATCACATCGTCGATGATATCGATGCGGTCTAATGCTTTTACGCGGGATTGTACTTGTTTGGCTTTGGATGCTTTCGCTTTAAATCGTTCGATAAAACGTTCCGTTTGTCGAATTTGAGCTTGTTGGTTTTCAAACGCACCCTTTTGAACTTCATTACGCAGTGCTTTTTCTTCCGTGTAAAACGAATAATTTCCTGGATATAAGGTAATCTTGGCACCAGATACTTCCGCAATGTGATCAATCGTGCGATCTAAGAAATAGCGGTCGTGGGAAACAACAACAATCGAACCTTCGTAATCATGAATGTATTTTTCAACCCATTCAATGGACGGTAAGTCCAAGTGGTTGGTCGGTTCATCAAGCAATAAAAGCGAAGGTTTTTGAAGCAATAATTTGGCCAACATAACGCGCATGCGCCACCCACCTGAGAATAGACGTAGGGGTCTACTTAAATCTGCGGTGGTAAATCCAAGCCCTTCTAAGATTTCCTCAGTCTTGGATTGGATGGTATATCCATCTAAGCGTTCGAATTCTTCTTGTAATCTGGCGAGTAGGTCGATATCCTTGTCTTCATAATTCGTTTCCATTTTATGAAGTACTTGGTCAATTTCTTTCTGTAGTTCCAATTGACGCTCAAACGCCTGCATGGCTACTTCTAGAATGCTATCATCGGTTTGGTAGGAGAGCAAATCTTGATTTAAAAAACCAATGGTACATTCGCCTGATTTGGAAATGTTTCCACCATCAGGTGTGTATTCGCCAGATATCAGACGCAAAAGCGTAGATTTACCAGTTCCGTTTGCACCGATTAAGCCAATTTTAGCTTTTGGTTTGATGTGAAGATTGGCACCTTCGTAAAGTGCCCGACTACCGAAATAGAAATTTAGATTGGATATTGATAACATGGGTGCAAAGATAATCGTTTATATCCAATCAATCAGCCTAGCTGCTCAAACGATTTCGTGCATCTTTTCCACCTAAATAGGGACATTCAAATAGCTTATTGAAATTTTCAAATGGTAAGTTTGATTTGTGGTAACCCAATGCCTTGGTTAATGTCATCGTTCGGTTGTTGTCGCCCATCGATAATTCGATGTCATCCATGGTCATTTGACTTGGATGCTCATATCCACACGCATGGGTGATGTCGGCAATTTCCTTCACCAAAGTTTGGTGATATTGGTAAAATCGCTCACTTTTTAAGGTGATATCAATGCCACTTTGTAGCCATTTGCTGGAAGTAGCTATGCCGGTTGGACATGTATTGGTATGGCATTTTTGTGCTTGAATGCAGCCAATGGACATCATAGCTTCCCGTGCGATATTAATGGAATCAGCGCCCATCGCAAATGCCATCAATGCTTTTTCAGGAAATCCCAATTTGCCTGAGGCAATAAAAAAGATCTTATCTGCTAACTCGTTACGCTGGAAAATTTGATACACCTTAGCGAAGGCAAATGTGAAAGGCATTGAGACGTGATCCGCAAATGCATGTGGCGCTGCCCCAGTTCCTCCTTCACCGCCATCGATGGTAATGAAATCGGGTCCTTGATTATTTTTTTTCATGAAAGCAGCTAATTCTTCCCATTGTTCTAGCTTTCCGATGGCGGATTTAATGCCAACAGGCAAGCCGGTCGCCTGAGCCATTCGTTCAATAAATGCCACCATTTCAGGAATGCTCTTAAATTCGGAATGGAAAGCAGGGGAAAAAGCGTCTTTGCCTACCTCGATGCCACGTATGTTTGCGATTTCTTGATTTACCTTTGCCGCAGGAAGCATACCACCTTTACCGGGTTTGGCACCTTGGGAAAGTTTTAATTCAATGGCTTTCAGTTGGGGGTTCTCTTTTACTTTTTGAATCAGTTTCTCCATGGAAAATGAGCCATCTAATTCCCTTACACCAAAATAGGCAGTTCCAATATTGAGAACAACGTCAGCACCCATTTGATGATAAGGCGACAACGATCCTTCTCCTGTGTTATGGTAGCAACCTGCTAGTTTTGCGCCTACATTAAGAGATTCAATTGCCTTCGCTGAAAGTGACCCAAAACTCATGCCTGAAATATTTACGATGGAATAGGGCCGATAGGGCTTATGGCGGTTGTGGTGTTCTCCGATTATTTTGTTTGCGGGTACTGCCCCTGGATTTTTTCTTGATAAATGGTCTGCAGGAGCATTATAGCCCATCATCGCATTTTTAATGAAAATATATCCGGGCGAATTAAAATCCTGATCGGATCCAAATCCCTGAAGATTGTTTTCTTTTTTAGAAGAAGCATAAATCCACGAGCGTTCTTGGCGGTTGAAAGGAAGCTCCTCCCGATTATTGGCCACAATATATTGCCTTAGTTCAGGCCCAATGCGTTCCAGCCAATACCGAAAATGGCCTACGAGCGGGAAATTATGTGAAATAGTGTGTCTTTTTTGAATAA
>CANHKE010000187.1 GCA_947461155.1 Cytophagaceae bacterium
ACAGGCGTTTGAATATGCGAAAAAAGAAAACAAATCGGTGCACTTCATGGGCTTGGTTTCTGATGGTGGTGTACATGCGCACATTGAGCACTTGAAATCGTTGTTGACATCCGCTTCCGAAGCTGGTTTAGCCAATGTATTTGTGCATGCATTTACAGATGGACGTGATACAGATCCGAAGTCGGGCATGAAATTCATGACCGATTTAGTGAATCATACCAAGAAAACAGGAACGGCAGTAGCTTCAGTTACGGGCCGTTATTTTGCGATGGACCGCGATAATCGTTGGGAGCGTGTTGCCTTAGCCTATCACGCGATGGTGGACGCGGAAGGTACGCCTACGCAAGATGTTTTAGCCGCTATCCAAGCGAGTTATGATGCCGGCGTGACGGATGAGTTTATTAAGCCAATTATTGCCACAGATGCGGCAGGTAAGCCTTTGGCGAAAATTGCGGCCGGGGATGTCGTGATTTGCTTCAATTTCCGGACAGATCGTGGGCGTGAGATTACACAGGCCTTAACGCAGCGTGATATTCCTGAGGGGAATATGCATAAGTTGGATTTGTATTATTTGACAATGACCGAATACGATAAGGAATTCCAACATGTCAAAGTAATCTTTAATGATTCAAATTTACCGATGACGATGGGAGAGGTATTAGAGGGGGCAGGTAAGAAGCAAATTCGAATTGCTGAAACAGAGAAATATCCACACGTGACGTTTTTCTTTTCAGGAGGCCGCGAGCAGTTATTTGAAGGTCAAGAAAATATCTTACGTAATTCACCCAAAGTGGCAACGTATGATTTGCAGCCGGAGATGTCGGCAGCCGATTTACGCGACGCCTTAATTCCTGAATTAGAGAAAGGGGAAGTTGATTTTGTCTGTTTAAATTTTGCGAATCCAGATATGGTAGGTCATACGGGTGTTTTTGAAGCAGTTGTGAAGGCCGTGGAAACGGTGGATTCGTGTGCGGAGGCCGTTGTGAAAGCAGGTTTGGCGCATGGATATTCGTTCATCATCATTGCGGATCATGGAAATGCAGATGTGATGATTAATGAAGATGGTTCGCCCAATACGGCGCATTCTACGAATTTGGTGCCATGTATTTTAGTGGACAATGATTTCCATCCAACACTCCAGAATGGTAAGTTGGGCGATGTATCGCCAACCATCCTAAAGCTGATGGGTGTGGCCCAACCGAAGGAAATGACGGGAGTGGCTTTGTTTTAGTGGATTCGTGACCATTTGATAAATATCAATTTTGGGGATGAGTCATTATTTCATTTCTATTTTTACCTTTAAATGTTTTAAAATCATTTATGGCTAAAGTTGTAATTTTTGGGAATACCAAAACCGCCGAATTGGCACTGTATTATTTGCAGAATGATTCTGATCATGAGGTCGTTGCCTTTACCGTGGAGCAGGATTACATACAAGAACCTACGTTTCATGGACTTCCATTAGTCGCGTTTGAAACGGTAGAGAAAATTTATTCCCCAGCTGAATATAAATTTTTCGCTCCTTTGACGGAAAAGAATATGAATCGGGTGCGCGCACGCGTGTATGAGCAAGGCTTGGAAAAGGGCTATTCGTATATTTCGTATATCAGTTCACATGCGACGGTTTTGACGGATAAGATTGGGGATAATTGTTTCATATTAGAAGATAATACGATTCAACCGTATGTGACTATTGGGAATGACGTGGTGTTGTGGTCGGGGAATCACATTGGCCATCATGGCACGATCGGAGACCACGTATTTTTTACATCACATGTGGTTTTGTCTGGGGGCTGTAACGTGGGCGACTATTGTTTTATTGGTGTTAACGCCACAATTCGTGATCAAACGGTTTTGGGCGAGGGTACATTAATCGCGATGGGCGCTAATTTAACGCGTCAAAAGACGGATCCGTGGAGTATTTGGAAAGGGAATCCAGCTGAGAAAGCAGCGATTTCCAGCAAGGATATTAAGATATAAAAAAAGCCCTTCAGATGAAGGGCTTTTTTTATTCAATGGGTTGATTTGCCTCGTCGACAATCACAAAGATATCCTGTTTTGGTTTCTTCATGAGGTACTTTTCGCGGGCATATTTTTCCAGAAGTGCCGGATTTCCGATTACGAGTCGTTTTTCCTTTTCTAACTCTTTAATTTTTTGTTGGTAAAAGGCTTTTTCAGCTTTCATTTCGCTTAGCTCACTCCACAATCGGTATTGAACGGTTAAATCATTCGAATCCAAAATAAACATCCAAGCAAATAGGATACTCGTTGAAATCGAATAAAAGCGATATTTCCCCCAAAAAAGCCTTTTGACAAAATTCATTATTCCTTAGAAATTCAATCCTGGGAAATAAGCATTTGCTCCCAATTCTTCCTCAATACGAAGCAATTGGTTGTATTTAGCCATACGGTCAGAACGAGATGCAGAACCTGTTTTAATTTGTCCTGTGTTCAATGCAACGGCTAAGTCAGCGATTGTTGCATCTTCAGTCTCTCCTGAACGGTGTGACATGATGTTTTTGTATGAATTACGTTTCGCTAAGTTCACCGTATCAATGGTTTCTGTTAATGAACCGATTTGGTTTACTTTAACTAATACCGCGTTAGCAACGCCTTTCTCGATACCTTCTTGTAAACGCTTCACGTTTGTAACGAATAAATCGTCACCGACTAATTGGCATTTAGAACCGATTAACTTCGTTTGCTCAGCCCAGCCAGCCCAATCGTCTTCAGCCATACCATCTTCAATAGAAATGATTGGATATTTGTCCGCCCAAGTCTTCCAGTAAGCAGCCATTTCCATGTTGTTCAATTGCTTGCCATCTGATTTTTTGAATGTGTAAAGACCCGTTTTCTCATCATAGAATTCGGAAGCAGCGGCATCCATGGCGATGAAGATTTCTTCACCTGGCTTGTAACCTGCTTTCTCGATCGATTGCAATACGATTTCGATTGCTTCTTCGTTCGACTTGATGTTTGGTGCAAAACCACCTTCATCACCTACGTTCGTGGAATAACCTTTAGATTTCAACACACCTTTTAATGCGTGGAAAACTTCAGTTCCCATACGCAAGGCATGTGAGAAAGACTCTGCTTTCGCTGGCATAACCATGAATTCTTGGAAATCGATTGAGTTATCCGCATGTGATCCCCCGTTCAAGATGTTCATCATGGGAACAGGTAACGTGTTTGCGTTTACACCACCGATGTAACGATATAGGGGTAAACCAGCCTCTTGAGCAGCAGCTTTTGCAACAGCCATGGAAACGCCTAAAATAGCGTTTGCTCCTAATTTTCCTTTGTTTGGTGTGCCATCTAATTCAATCATTAAACGGTCAATCATGTTTTGCTCAGAAACTTCTAAGCCCCATAATTCTTCAGCAATAGCTCTATTAACGTTCTCAACTGCCTTCAAAACTCCTTTACCTACGTAAACGGATTTGTCTTCGTCGCGAAGTTCAACGGCCTCGTGGATACCTGTAGAAGCTCCTGAAGGAACTGCTGCGCGACCAAAAGCGCCATCTTCTGTTTTAATGTCAACTTCGATCGTTGGATTTCCGCGTGAATCTAAAATTTGTCTGGCGTGTACGTACTGTATTGCACTCATCTTTTTATTGTTATTGTGAATAAATGATTACGATGTAATTGCTTAAATTGCCTTGCAAAATAACGCAAAATTTGGATAATTTCCGTGGATTTTGTGTTTAATCATGATTATATAACCTTGCATCCCTTCAAAATGAAAAAATATTCCTGTCTAGTCCTGTTTTTGACTTTGTTCTCTGGTTCGCTAACCGCACAAGTACTTGATGTTGAAGCATTTTCAACGAAAATTGGCGAATTGCCTGCTGCGATTTTACTCGATGTTCGAACGACGGGGGAGTTTGGGGGTGGACATTTACCGAAAGCGATTAATATCGATTTTCGTTCGCCCGATTTTAGTGCTTCCATAGATAAGTTGGCCAAAGACAAACCCATTCTAATTTATTGCCTATCTGGCGGCCGTTCTGCCCAAGCCGCCGAATTAATGCGTGCCAAAGGATTTCAAGTAACGGAATTGAAAGGGGGATATTTGAAGTGGACAACGAAAATGATGCCGCTGGAAGGTGTTCCAGCTGTGGCACATGATGCGGCTTGGAGTTTGGCGGATTTTGAAAAATTACTTCAAAAAAACGAGTCCGTTGTGGTGGACTTTTACGCGAAATGGTGTGCTCCTTGTTTGAAAATGATGCCGATTGTGGACCAACTTTCGTCTGAATTTACAGGAAAGGTAACGGTGCTAAAAGTGGAGGCCGATGGCAATCAGGCCATATTACAAGCTTATGGAATCGACGAAATCCCGAGTTTTCTTGTATTTCACC
>CANHKE010000188.1 GCA_947461155.1 Cytophagaceae bacterium
ATTATCCGAGCTAATGATATTGCCATAATGATCAAACACAAATTCATGTGTATTTCGAATACCATATGCGACTATTTCAAAATCAGTACCATCCGGATTCGATCGTACCAAAACACCAGAATTCGGATTCGCTAATTTGCGTCCATCCACCGTCGTAATGTTCGCGCCGATGTCCCCAATTTGCCAATAGATTTTTCCATCGGGTCCTTCGATTACGCTCGACATCCCATGTCCACCAAAACCAATATGTACCGCAAAGCCAGTAGCAATTGATTTGGCATTCGTCCACAGACCTTTTTTGTGCGTGTTATCTAATCGCCATAAATCAGGTCCAATGGCCACAAAGGCATCATTTTTACGTACGAGTAGGCCCCCCGCAACATCTGTGACCTCTTGGTTAAATTGATTCAGAATACGCGTTCCCTGATCCGCATAGCCGTCGCCATTCTTATCCTCTAACTTCCAAATTTCTTCCTTCTCGATCGTTAAGTCATGCCAATCATGAATGCCATCGCCATTTAAGTCGGTGAGCCACGCATTCTTCTCACTATTCTCAGGTGCAAAGGTTTTGTGCAAAAACGCTTTTCGGTCTTCTACTGTTTGAAAACCGATGGATTCAGTCATCCAATCACGATGTCCCCGAATATCAAATTCAGATACCTTACCGCGGTTGGTGCTATTCAAGAAAACAGCCCCTTGGTCGTCGATGTCAATGGCAACGGGATCAGGCGCTAGGCTATCCGAAGCCCAACGCGTAATCGTTAGTCCCGAGGTTAACTTAATCGGCAATTTTTCTTTTGCGGCTTGTGCCCGTTCCGCGATTTGATCTTGATCCTCCAAGATCACTTGATAGGTTTGTTTCTCTAAGGAGTTCGTACAACTCCAAACGGCTAAGGCAAGTAAAGCTCCTGCTAGGTTGTTCGTTTTATTCATAGCGTGAATTAGTTTTCTTCGTCCATCATACTCCGACGCTGTTTTGCGGCTTGTTTGGTGGTATTAAAGCGGTAATTAAATGTTAGGTTCACTTGTGTCAATCGACCTTGAAATCTGCTTTTTGTGTAGAAGCCCACACCCATCGCCTCACTCCGATTGATCCGAGAACTGAATAGGTCCAAGACATTTAAACTCAATGTACCATTTCCTTTCATAATATCTCTTGAAGCAGAAAGGTCCATCCAGGCAATTTCTCCTCGTGTTCCTTGTGGCGTTTTTTGTGGCGCCTCGTAATTGGCACGTATTTGAACATCCACCCCTGCATTCAATTTGATGCGCGATGTATGTCGGACAAACCAGGAATACGTATCGCTTTGGTAAGCCGCGTTAATATTCGTTGCATCGGTAATCGCCCGAAACGCATTTAAACTTAAGTCGGCCTTATACGCCTTCGCCAAATTCCACGAACTCGTTACCTCTACCCCCATCGATTGCTGATCTGCAAAATTCTGTGGCAACGTGCGCGAAAATCCATTGGCATCAACCGTACGAATCCGATCGATTTTGCCAGTGGTATGGCGGTAATACAACGAAGAACTGACACTCCCCTTTTCAAAATAGTTTAAATGGCCCAAATCATAGGAGTCCGTGAACTCTGGATTCAAATTCGGATTCCCGGAAAAGAAGTTCCGGTTATCGGATAAAGTTACAAAAGGACTTAGGTCATTGTAGGTAGGCCGACGAACCCTTCGCGAGTAGCCTAATTGTAGGGAATTGTCTTTGGAGATCGAATAGCTGAAATGCGCGCTTGGAAAAAGGTTCGCATATTGGCGCGGGTTCTTTTCTTTGGTTTGGAGTAATTCCGTTTGGATGTCTGTATTTTCTCCGCGAATACCGAACTGATAGGAGAACTTATTTACCTTATCGCCAAAAATCGCATATGCCGCTGTAATATTCTCTTTGTAAACAAAGACGTTATCCAAACCTGCCATGGTCGTAAACTCACCATTCGCTTGCTGCTGGGTAACGATATAATCATTGGTCATATCACGGAAACTTGTACGTAGCCCCGTTTCAATTTTACCGTCTTTTCCAACGGGGTTCGTATAATCAGCCTGTAAGATCCATTGATGCTCATATTCATCATTTAAAGCTTTTTGAACTAAGCCATTTTCCGGATAGGCCGAACCATCGCCCTTCTTACTGACCTGCGTAAAGGTTTGATCGGAACGTTCCCAATAATCCAAATACCGTAAGTCGGCAGAGAACTCCTTCCCTTTCTTTGCGAAGCTTTTCTTAAACGTCAAGGCATATTCAGCATTCGGTTCTGCCTCCAATTCAACTTGTTGGCGATCCGTGATGCTATATAAATTCGATTTACTCAATTTATAATCCCGGTAGTTGAAATCTGAAATCCGTTTGACATCTGTCCGACGAAAGATATAGGAACCCGTTAGGATCGTCTTGTCGTTAAAAAAGTAATCTGCGCCACCGCGTATGTTATTCACCATACCGCGTACATTGTTGGAAGATGTTTGTTCCAAATAATTGGTTTGCCCATTGGCATACACTTCTTGATAGATATTCCCTCTTCCCGGTGTGCGGCGGTAGAAAAGGCCATAGTTTAAAAAGAAGTTTAATTTATTCTTCCGGTAGTTCACAATGGCCGTTGCCCCGAAATTCTCAGGATATCCCGTAGTCGTTTCAATGGCACCGTTAAAACCTTGGTTTTGATTTTTCTTGAGGACGATGTTTATAATACCTGCCATACCCTCAGCCTCGTACCGCGCGGAAGGATTGGTAATGACTTCTACTTTGTCGATGAGGTTACCTTGTAACGAACTAAGGCCAGAAGAGCCGTTGATTCCCACAAGCGTCGATGGTTTTCCATCAACCAAAATACGCACATTTTCACTGCCGCGAAGACTTACGCCGCCTTCACCACTTACTTGAATCGAAGGAAGATTGCCGAGGATTTCAGCGGCCGTGGCACCTTTGTTCGCAATATCCGTTCCCACATTAAAGATGCGGCGATCTAATCCCATTTCAACGGAGGCTTTTTGACCTTTGACGGTAACTTCTTCCAGTGTTTTTGTGCTGGGTTTAACTTCGATGTTGCCTAAGGCTGTGGATTTAGTGATATCAACTGCCACTAATTTCTTCGCTTCAAATCCTATGCTCTCCACGAGAATGTCATAGGTTCCTGAAGCGGTTTCAAAGGAAAATAGGCCTTTCTCGTCGGTAATCCCTCCGGAAACCACTTGTGTGCTATTTACCTTTTGGATGCGGATACTAGAAAAAGGAACGGGAGCTTGTGTATTGACTTCAATGACGTGGCCAGAAATTTTAAAACGATTTTGGGCAAAGACGATATTGGGAAGTACCAGTAAAAACAGGTAGAGTATTTTTTTCAAGATTGATAGGTTTAAACGTAATTACAAACATAAGTAGACAAGCGCAATTTATTTGCACGAATCTGTAGGTTTATGTTGGAGAATTTCAGGCTTTTGTCGAATTTTCAGCACGCTAATTTCAATCAACACGCTATGACCAAATACCTACTAAGTTTCCTACTCCTTTCGCACGTTCTGTTTAGTCAATCTTCCACGGAGCTTAGTCGGTGGAAATCCCAGGCTTCGCGCGTAGAGATTTTACGTGATACGTATGGCATACCACATATTTATGGTAAATCGGATGCGGATGCGGTATTTGGTTTATTGTTTGCGCAATGTGAGGATGATTTCAGTCGGGTTGAAATGAATTACGTGGAGAAGCTGGGGCGCATGTCTGAAGTCAAGGGTGCTTCCGAGCTAGCGAATGACTTGTATATCCGTTTGATCATCGATGCGGAGGAGGCGAAAGCAGATTATGCCAAAAGTCCGGTTTGGTTGAAGTCTTTGTTGCAGGCGTATGCAGATGGGATTAATTATTATTTGTACAAAAATCCACAGGTAAAGCCGGCGTTGCTGACGCATTTCGAACCCTGGTATCCCCTATTGTGGACGGATGGGTCGATTGGGGCCATTTCTACGGGGGATATTCAAGATGCGGAGGCAGCTAAATTTTATGGCTTAGGTGAAGGATTTGCGGTGCATCGTCCGGTTTCCGTACCGGATGAAAAGTTAACGGGTTCGAATGGATTTGCTGTGGGACCTAGCCTTTCGGCGTCAGGAAATGCGATGCTTTATATAAATCCTCATGTGACTTTTTATTTTCGTCCGGAGGTGCATGTGAATTCGGAGGAAGGTTTGAAGGCGTATGGTGCGGTGACATGGGGGCAATTCTTTATTTATCAGGGTTTTAATCCGTATGGCGGTTGGATGCATACCTCGAGTGAGGTGGATGTGGCGGATTTATATGCGGAGACTACTCGGGTGTCCGGAAAGGGTTTTCAGTATTTGTTGGACGGAAAGTGGCAGAATGTC
>CANHKE010000189.1 GCA_947461155.1 Cytophagaceae bacterium
TCAAATAAGGTTCCTCCAAAATAAACAGGAATTCCGGCAGCCTTATAGATCGCTAATTTTTCTTTCAAATTGGGGGTAACATAGGACGTTGCCCAACCTAATTTAACAATGTCGGTATACGCACCGCCCATCTCAATAAAATCCTCGACTTGGCGCAAGCTCAAGCCTTTGTCCATCACCATGGTTAAGCCTTTTTCACGCGGCTTAGAAGTTCGCTCTGGAATTTGACTTAAATTATAATTCATAGATTTTGATTGCTAGTAGCTAGTTTGATGATTGCCCACACGGCATTTAAGTTACAAAAATAAGCATTCCATCTCATTGTGGCAAATCCCAAAATACTCATATATTTGTTGGCACAAACTTATCATGATGAAACATTTTGCTTTACTTATATGCTGCACTTTATGTGTAAGCTTTTCTAGCCTCGCAAATTCAGGTGCTGATCAAATTCTAGGCGAATGGATTTCAGAACCTCGCGATGGAAAAATTGTGATTTTCAAGCAGGGAGACAAATATTTTGGCAAAATATCTTGGGGAAAAACACCCGGCAGAAAAGATGTTAATAACCCAGACCCGAAATTAAGATCACGTGAATTGATTGGCACGGTCATCTTGCAAAATTTTAAATTTACTGGGAGCAGCTGGGAATCAGGGACAATTTATGACCCTCATTCAGGCAAAACGTACGATTGCATTTTAAAGGTAAAAGACAATAATCAGAAACTTGATATTCGAGGATTTGTAGGGATGGCGATGTTTGGCCGAACATCTACCTGGTCTCGCTCCTAACACCGCTCACAACAAACGCCTAAGATGACACCAAATGAACCGATTATCGCATTTTTAAATCAAAATTTGAATAAAAAAATTGCGGATGGAAACCCGAATCCAATCACGACGTGGCTGGACGGAACGCTCCTAAAAGCATCAGCAGGATCGATTACGGCAGAATTTATTGTTCGTGAAGATCAATGCAACCACGCACAAGTCATGCATGGTGGAATAATTACAACCATTTTGGATGAAATTATGGGCATGACACTCATTACCGTAAAAATCGACCATCTGTTTGTGACCATTAACCTACATGTTGATTTTCTATTTGGAGCCAAAGCAGGCGAAAAAGTAACCGCCGTTTCTGAGGTATACCGCGTAGGCAAGAAAATTGCGAACGTGGAAGCGAAGCTCTATAATGCGGAGGGTAAATTATTGGCGAAGAGCACCAGTAATCTGGCGGCTACGTCCATTCCGGTCAATTTTTAAGCTAGTACTTGATAGGTGACAAAAGCAGCTAAATAAGCGAGCGCTGTCATGTAGAAAAACTGAATCGCTGGATATTTCCACGATTTTGTCTCTCGATAGGTGGTTGCCAGCGTACTCATGCATTGCATGGCAAAGGCATAAAATATCAGCAATGAAAATCCGAGCGCGGCATCGTAAAGCGGTTTACCTGTTGCCGGATTAATTTCAGCCCGCATCCGGTTCTTGATCGTAGCATTTTCGTCATCCACCTCGCCTCCTAGACTGTAGATGGTGGACATCGTTCCTACAAACACTTCACGTGCGGCAAATGAGGTAATCAACGCGATTCCTATTTTCCAATCGTAACCCAAGGGCTTAATGACTGGCTCAATAAAATGACCGAAATGCCCCGCATAGGACTGCTCCAATTTTTCCGCAGCAATGCGGTTGGCCAACGCATCTTCTGCTAGCGTCGGGTTTGCTTGACGTACCTGCAAGTCGACCTGTTTCATGCTATCACCTGGTCCATAACTTGCCAATACCCAAAGGACAATCGAAATAGCGACTATGATTTTACCCGCTTCGAAAACAAAGGCCTTCACAGAATTCAAAATCGAAATTGCCATGTGTTTAAAACGTGGCGCCTTGTACGTAGGCAATTCCATAATGAAATAACTACGCTCCTTCACTTGCAAAATCTGCTTCATCACCCAAGCCGAAATAATGGCCATGAGAAAACCCAGTAAATACATACCAAACAAGGCTAAACCCTGCAAATTAAACAAACCAAATAATGTACTTTTTTCAGGAACCACGAGCGAAATCAAAACCGTATAAATCGGCAGACGCGCCGAGCAAGACATCAAAGGCGTTACCATTATCGTGATCAGGCGATCCTTCCAAGAACCAATCGAACGCGTACTCATAATCGCAGGTACCGCACAAGCCACCCCTGAAATTAAAGGAACCACCGATTTTCCGTTGAGGCCAAAACGACGCATCAACTTGTCCATAATGAACATCACGCGTGACATGTAGCCGGTTTCTTCCAACATGGCTATGAAGAAAAACAAGAACGCGATTTGAGGTACAAAAATCAAAACACCACCGATTCCGGCCACGAGGCCATCGGTCAACAAGCCCGTCAACGCAGACGCAGGCAAAACAGTCTTTAACCAATCATTCAGATACGCTACCCCCGCATCAATGCCATCCATCGGATAGGCCGCCCACGTAAAAACGGCCTGGAACATGACAAATAGCAATAAAAAGAAAAATAGATACCCGCCGACCGCGTGTAAAAAAACAGAATCCAATCGGTCTGTCCACGTTTTCACGGGAGGAGCATCCCATTGGCGATTTAAATTAATGACACATCGCTCCACGACCTCTGATAAAGCCTCGTAGCGTTTGACCGTTTCCGACGTTTTATATTCCTCCGAATTAAAATGAAATTCATGTTGAATCGCATCAAATGCATCGCGCTGTTCCACTGAAAACATTTTCATCCGATCATGTTCCATTAGCCACAACAAAGAACGATACGGATCCGCTTCCCCAAACTTCAATTGAATCCCAGCGATGAGCTGATCATCCACCGGCAAAGGCAATCCGTCATTTGACGCATAACGATTCGCCAAAGTCTTTGATACGGCCAATCGCAAGCCATTCACCCCAATCCCCTTTTTGGCATTAATTTCAGCAACTTCAACATTCAACTCCCGCGCTAATTTGATGGAGTTAATCACATATCCCTCTGTCTCTGCGACATCGATCATATTTAATGCAAGTACCGTGGGAATCCCTAAATCGCGCACTTGTGAAAACAGTAGTAAATTTCGCTTTAGATTGGACGCATCTGCGACCACGATGGCCATATCGGGATAATCTTCATGCGCCGGATTTCCCAAAATATTGATGACTAATTCCTCATCCAACGATTTTGGATAAATGCTGTAAATACCCGGTAAATCTAATATATCAATTTCCTGACCTGACTCAATCTCCCACACACCCGTATGTTTGTCCATCGTCACACCCGGAAAATTACCCGTCTTCTGCCGCAAGCCTGTCAGGCTATTGAACAAGGAGGATTTCCCTGCATTTGGATTACCAATTAAAGCTATTTTAGGTCTTTGTGACAAAATCAGTTGTTTTTGGGTAAAATTTGAATCGTAGCGGCCTCTTCCTTGCGCATCGTCAGTGTATAACCTGAGACTTTGATTGCCATGGGATCACCAAATGGCGCCAAATGCGTCATCTCCACTTCCGATCCCGGCAAACAGCCCATTTCCAATAATTTTAATGACAGCAATGCATCCGTAAAACCGATAATCTCAGCCCTTTCCCCTATTTTCAAATCAGCTACTGTCTTGCGCGTATTCAAGTCTACTTATTTAGAATTATTCAAAATTAGGTCAAATGTACTAAGTATTTTTGACCTAAAAAATGATACGCAATAGTTTTAGTTCGGATTGTACCTGAAAGCAAAAATTCTATCGTAAATTGCGGGTCCTTTAGGATTTTTTAATCAAAATGATCAGTCACATACCTGTTTTAGTCAAGAAAGAAATGCAGATGGAATGGCGGCAGCGCTATGCCATTCATGGATTGCTGCTCTATTTGGCTTCCACTATTTTCGTATGTTATTTATCGTTTAAAGCAAAACAACACGTTATCAACCCCATCACGTGGAATACGCTGTTTTGGATCATCCTTCTTTTCATCGCAATCAACGCCATTGGGAAGAGCTTTACGCAGGAATCAAGCCAACGAAACCTTTTTTATTTTACACTCGTTAGCCCCGAAGCAGTCATCTATTCGAAGATAATATACAATTCCCTCGTGATGATTGGTGTATCGTTAATCGGTATTTTATTTTATTCGTGGGTAATGGGAAATCCCGTAGGTAATATGCCGCTATACCTCCTATCCATCCTATTAGGATCGATTGGCTTGGCATCTACGCTGTCGCTCATGGCCGGCATTGCAGCTCAGGCAGAAAATTCGGCAACTTTAATGGCGGTTTTAAGTTTCCCTATTATCATTCCACTTTTACTACTGCTATTGAAATTATCAAAAAGTGCCATGGATGGGATTTCAATCCAAGAA
>CANHKE010000190.1 GCA_947461155.1 Cytophagaceae bacterium
AAAAAGCATGGGAGGCTTGGAAAAAGGAATCTAAATACGAAACGAAAGTGAATATTGAGCGCCACGATACCATTGGGTTATTGGCCTTAGGAAAAGCGGGAGAAATCGCTGGGGCGTGTTCGACGAGTGGCATGGCATTTAAAATGCATGGCCGCGTGGGAGACTCTCCGATCATTGGCGGTGCTGTTTTTTGCGATGATGAAGTGGGTGGTGCCTGTGCGACGGGTTTGGGAGAATTTGTCATGAAGACGCTCGGGTCCTTTTTAATTGTTGAATTTATGCGCCAGGGAATGTCTCCCCAGCAAGCCTGTGAGGCGGCGATTATGCGGATTGTCAAACGCTATAAATACCAAGAATTTCAAGTTGGCTACCTCGCATTGAACAAAAAAGGAGAATATGGTGCATATTCTATCCAAAAAGGGTTTAATTTCACTATTACGAAAAATGGTGTCACAAAAGTGATCGAGAGCGCTTATTACATGGCCTAGACTTATGGAAAAAAAAGTTACTGAAAAGAAAAAGTTTTTAGTTGAAGTTGCCTGGGAAACCTGTAATCAAGTGGGCGGCATCTATACGGTCATTCGGACCAAAGTACCTGCCATGGTGGAGAAATGGGAGCAGGATTATTTGTTAATAGGGCCTTACTTTACTCAAACTGCGGCGGCGGAATTTGAGCCATTAGCCATCGACATCGAAACGCCTGTGGGTCGGGCCATTGCATGGATGCGTGATTTGGGCATGGAGGTTCATTATGGAAACTGGTTGATTACCGGTAAGCCTAAAATTGTCCTTTTTGATATTGCATCGCGCATCAAAGACGTGGACATCATCAAGGGGCGTATTTGGGAAAATCATAAAATTTCAACGCTCGGAGTTGAAGATTTGGTCAATCAAACGATTGTATTTGGGGAACTGATTCGAATCTTTCTAAGCCAATTGGCGGTCGAAAACAAAGCCAAAAAAGACATCATCGTCCATTTTCACGAATGGATGGCATCGACTTGTATCCCGGATTTACGGAAAGATAAAGTTAAAATTTCAACGGTTTTCACGACCCACGCCACGATGTTAGGCCGCTATTTGGCGGGCAATGTGCCTAATTTTTACGATGTCTTGGACACGTTTGATTGGCATAAGGAAGCGAAGCATTATGGGATTGAGGCTCAGGCATCTTTTGAACGGGCGGCCGCTCAGAAAGCGGATGTATTAACGACGGTTTCGGATATTACGGCTAAGGAATGTGTGGCATTTTTAGGGCGAATTCCTGAATTGATATTACCCAATGGCTTAAATATTCAGCGTTTCGCAGCGATACACGAACATCAAAACTTGCATTCGCTCTACAAAAAACGAATCTCGGATTTTGTGATGGGGCATTTTTTCCAGAACCAACCATTTGATCTGGATCAAACGCTTTATTTGTTTACGTCTGGCCGTTTCGAGTATTCGAATAAAGGCTATGATTTGACCTTAGATGCCCTAGAAATCCTGAATCGAAAAATGAAAGAATCGGGTTCTCGCAAGACGGTGATCATGTTCTTTATTACGAAACAGCCGTATCATTCGATTGACCCGGAAGTTTTGCATTCGCGGGCGGTCTTGGATGAAATCCGGGAAAATTGCCAGGCGATTGAAAAGGAGGTTGGCGAGAAATTATTCCAAGCTTCCGCAGCTTCTAAGGATTTAACCTTACCGGATTTAAATGATTTTGTGGATGAATACTGGCGTTTGCGTTTACGCAGAACCGTTCAAACCTGGAAAACAAATTCGCGCCCGAAAGTGGTGACGCATTTGCTGAAGCAGGAGGATGATATTATTCGCAATTTGCACCGGACGCAATTATTAAATCATGCGGAAGATAAGGTGAAGGTGGTTTACCATCCGGATTTTATTGTTTCGACGAACCCGTTGTTTGGACTTGATTATGGTCAATTTGTCCGCGGTTGTCATTTGGGGGTTTTCCCTTCTTACTATGAACCTTGGGGCTATACGCCGCTGGAATGTATGGCGCGTGGCGTGCCTACGGTGACTTCCGATTTATCGGGCTTCGGCGACTACATGATGCAAATTATGCGTGATTATGAGCAATGGGGTGTAAGTGTGGTGAATCGCAAAACGCAGACCTACGGTGAATCCGCAGAGCAGTTGGCAAATTTGTTGTTTAAGTTTGTCCAACAAAGCCAACGAGATCGGATTACGCAACGGAATCGCGTGGAAAGTATTGCGGATACGTTTGATTGGTCCAATCTTCGCGGATATTACGACACGGCGCATGAACTTGCGGTGATGAAACGAAAGAAATAGATTATCAGTTTTTGAGGTTCAAAATACCTCACAACTCCTTACCTTTGGCAATCCTCCAAGGTTTGCCAAAGGTAGCCAGGGGATTAACCAAAAGTCGCTAAGAAATATGCTTCAAAGCCTCTCGTTTTGACAAAGGCATCAACGAATTTTCCGCTACAAATTCCAGCACCCAGTCGGCATCTGTCCGCGCATACTGGCGCAAAGCCCATCCAATCGCCTTTTGAATAAAAAATTCCTTTGACGAATTCAACGACAAAATAACGGCCGAAAATACCCGTAAATCCGTTTTCGTCTTGTAGCCCAATTGATACAAAATACAAAGTCGCTGATGCCAGAAAACAGGCGAAGCCATCCAGCGCGCAATCCATACGTCGCGATCAGCCGGAAACTGTAAAAAGTACGCCCCCAGCACCTTGGGGCCCAACACATCCACCACATCCCACCACGTCTTGGCGTCAACCCACTGGTCGACCAACGCAGGCACCCGATGATCCCACGATTTTTGCGCCTTCAATAAATATTCCATTGCGGCATATTGAAACTCTCTTTCCGGCATCGCAAACAACTCCGAACAAACCTCAAACCAATCCGCCGACCGCCCATGACTTTTGTAAATCTCCTTAAACACAACCGCGCGTTCCGGTTTTTTAATCCCTAAAAATGGGTACTGATCTCGCATATATCCACGCATCCAATACGCATTTTCCGGATTTTCCAAGGCATGAAAAGCGGCAACCAACTCAGCTACAAAACTCATCGATTTGAAAAATATAAATTCCCCTGCAATCCACTTTCTGTCACGTCCCAGGTAGAAGCATCAAATGGCTTATACTGAATATCCACAAAATTGATTTCATAAAAATTCTTCCAATTCACACGCTCCCGATCCAATTTGCGAATGCGATTGGCCGAAACGTTCATCACCTCCAGCTCAATGTGATTCGACGTACGCAACAAACTAGCCGGTATCGTTAATTGATAAGGCAATGACCACACAATCCCCAAATCCTTGCCATTCAGTTTTACACGCACCCAATCCCGCACTTGATCCAAATGTAGGACCTTCGCCTGCGGCAATTGCTCGGTCGATAATTCAAAATCAAAAGCATAGGTTCCTTTCCCCCAATAATCATGCGTCGTGGAATCCCGTGTCCAAAACTGCAATGAATCTAATGTCACTGACTTCAACAGCGTATCCGCAAAACGAAGCGAGACGTTACCCGAAGGCTCAATCGGACTAAAAATCTTGTCACCTACCGATTGTACCTTTGATTTAATTGGCACATTACTGACCAACAAACTTTGACCGGGCGCCAAATTCAAGAAAAATTCCTTGTCCTTATTGGCACGAACCTGAGATTTCACTCCGGTTAACGGATCAAATAACTCCAAATACAAACCTCCCTTAGCCAAATGCACCATTCCCTCCTGAAAGCGATTCGACAAATTCGCCACAAAATACTTGGCCCCTTGCGGCGAACGCTTGCGAATAAATGAAATTCCTTGATCCGCCATGGACTCCCGACTAATCCGATGACGCTCCAAAATGTTAATTGGATCTGATACCCAACGCATGACCATCGACTCCCGGGCAGCGTGCCAACGCGCCTTTTCGGCTTCCGAAAGTCCATAGGAATTTGGATGTAAGGGAACATGTTCCAGAAAGTAAACGGGCAAACCTTGTTTGACCCATTTGGCCCATAATTCCATCGTTTCCAGCGAAACAAAATGCGGCGCGGGAATTAACAACATCTTATACTCGGCTCCCGAAGCGGTCTTAAACGTTCTTTTTGGAGTCGCTTGCAAGCCGGTCAACAACAAATCTGAAATATAATCTACCTGATAGCCCTTGATTTGCATTTGCTCGGACCAGTGCCCAAATGACGTATTCTTCATCCAATCCCGACTATTCGCATGCAAATCCAGCGGATGCGTTTTGCCTTTGCCATTTCGTTCATGCCAAATATCCTCCATCGGAAAATACATCAATACGTCCGAATCCGTCGGATGCGCCTGCAACATTTTTTGGCAATGCTCCACGTAGCGATTTAA
>CANHKE010000191.1 GCA_947461155.1 Cytophagaceae bacterium
CCCTCCGTCTAACACATTATCGATGAAATACCCAAACTGACGCGTCATTCCAAACGTCACCCCATAAGGAATTAAAATCTTCACTTTCATCCGTTGGTTTCTGAATTTTAAATTCTGAAGACCGAAATGACTATCCAAAACAAGCTTATTGCCTTTTTGAACAAATTGATATTTAATCGCCTTTGCATTCACTTCGGCTTCATTGCGTGTGCGTCCATTGGACTTCGCGAATTGGATGATTTGAATGGTTTTTCCGTCATATCCCTCCAGCGTGATTTGTGCTCGTGAGAATCCACCCTGATTAAAATCATGTTCCTCATCATCATCTAAAATCTCTTCTGCCAAGGCATTATTTCCCAATAATTTCTCCCAAAGCGATTCATTGGATTCCCGATTCACATCAAACACATAAGCTGAATCGGATGCAATCTCTTTCATTTGATTCACCGAAGCGGTCCGTTGGAAATTGCGACCCACCAAGCTAAATGCGGCGAATAATCCGATCCAGCCAACAATCGCCATGGTCGCGGAAATGTAGGTATACATTTTATTGGTCAATTTCCGATTCGCAAATAAGGAGGCACCGCTAATTCCGATACCCACAATCATGGGGATAATAGCCGCGTAAGCCGCATAGACTGCCCAAGCGGGTAAATCTTGTACGAGCAAATAAATAGGCACCGCCTCACCAAATGACAAACCTATTTGTCCATGGTCAAATCCGGAAATTCCGGCGCTTGTGGCAATTACTAATGCAGCTGCAAAAGCGATTGCGATGATTAAAAGTATCGTTCCAGCTAGATATTGAACGAACCATTTTACTCCCATCATAAGCGGTTTAAGTGCTTTAAAGATGGTGGCCAAGGTGCGGAAAGGGAATAATAATAAACGCGTAACCGGTTTTTCTTCCGCGGATTCAGGCTGGAATGTCTCCTTGATATTCTTTTCAATATTCTCTAAGGTAATCGGTTCGCCCGTCATGGCCATTTTATCTGTGACGGATTTCGCTTCCGGCGTAATCGCCATGATGATGATGTACGCGGCAGCGCCCGTTCCAAAAAAGAATAGGGATATTACGGCTAAAACCCGCAATAAACCGACGTCCCAACCCGTATATGCGGATATGCCGGCCATCACACCACCCACTACTTTGTTCTCTGGATCGCGGTAGAATTTGCGGTAAGAATTAGTTGTTTCTACCGTTATTTCACCTGGGATTGCGATCCAACAAGCCACATAAACCCAGAAAACGAGATTCGCCGCATGTAATAAGGGGAATAGACCAAAGAAGGCAACGATTAAAATCAAACGAACCCAGATCGGGTCAATTTCGAAATAATTCGCAGCGCCTGATGCGACACCCCCAATTTTTTTGTTGGTCAAATCACGGCGGAAAATTTTCTTCGCCCCCGAATCGTTTGTGAACGATGACGTCTGCTCCTGCTTTCCTTCTTCAGCTTCGATTTCTTTGAAATCAGCGACTGTTCCTAAAGAGGCGATTAAAGCATCCACATGCGCTTGGGTAATGGCTTCCGTTTTTTCAGTCTCTCGGATGTTCCAGAATTTTTCCGCGATGCGCGCTTCGATGTCGTCAACGATGTCTTTGGCACCTTCGAAATTTTTGAAATACGCATGGATGGATTTTAAGTACGCATCCAAGGTTGCGAAAGCATCTTCCTCAATGTGGAAAACGATGCCTGCTATATTAATTGATAAAGTCTTTTTCATATCCGAAAAGTTTATACTTGGGGTGTTTGTGGATGAATGATTTGGGAAACAGAGGCATGTAAATCATCCCAAGTCCCGTGTAACTCCGCTAAAAAGGTGGTTCCCTTTTCCGTCAAAACGTAATACTTACGCGGCGGACCTGAGACAGATTCCACCCATTTGTAATCGAGAAATCCCGCATTTTTGAGACGTGTAAGCAGTGGGTACAAGGTCCCCTCTACGACCATGATTTGCGCGGATGTTAATTCAGTCAGCATCGTAGATGCATAAACTTCACCCCTCGAAATAATTTGCAGAATACAGAATTCTAAAATTCCCTTCCGCATCTGCACCTTGGCATTTTCAATATCCATCGGTTGTTTTTGTTTTTTGATAGGACAAATGTATGAAAGGTACTATGTATTACAAAGTACCTTAGAAAAAATATTTTTGATTTATGGATAAACGGTGAGTAATTTGTGTCGAATGGCTTAATCGGCCCCACTCGAAACCGAACGCATGTTTAAAGAAGTCTCCTTACCCCTCGCCTTTTACAATCGGGATACCTGGTTGAAAGTAGCGTTTTTCGGTGTTTGTGTCTTCATGGCTGGTTTCTCCTTGTATTTCACTGATGGACTTGTTTCAAAACTCGAGGAACGTGAAAAGCAACAAATCGAATTGTATGCAGAAACCATCCGTTATGTGATGACGAGTGATGAAAATGCCGACATCAATTTTTTCTTTGAGCGCATTAAGAAAATCAACGAAAACAATACGATTCCCGTGATTTGGAAAGATGGCAGTGGCCATTTAAACTCCATTAATATCGCGATGTCCGAGTCATTATCCACGGAGGAAAAGCAAATACTCTTGCAATCTAAACTCCAAGAGATCATTGCCGAAAATAATAAACCCATCGAAATGGACATGGGTTTCCAGAAAGAATACATCTATTACGGCAATTCCAAATTGCTGAAATTATTACGCTACTACCCGCTTTCTCAGCTGTTAGTCGTCTTGATCATCGGATTTTTAGGTTATATCTTTTTCTCCTATTCCCGTCGTGCTGAACAGAATCGGGTTTGGGTAGGTCTCGCGAAAGAAACTGCGCATCAGCTTGGCACACCGCTTTCTTCTTTAACTGCCTGGGTGGAAATATTGCGCAATGAGCCGACTATCAATCCCGAAATTGTGATTGAATTGTCGAAGGATATTCAACGACTAGAAACGATTACTACCCGTTTTTCAAACATTGGCTCCATGCCTATTTTGAAAGAAGAGGATTTGGAAGAGCTAATTTCCAGCTTTATCAATTACCTGAAAATTCGCATTTCCACCAAAGTACATATTGAAATTAAGTCGGCATTAGTTGCCAACCAAGTAGCGAATGTGAACAAATACCTATTCGAATGGGTCATTGAAAACGTCTGCAAAAATGCGGTGGATGCCATGGGTGGCACGGGGGACATGCTGATTTATTTGCATGAGGGCAAGAATAATCAAATTTACATTGACATCAGTGATAACGGAAAAGGAATCCCGACCTCGAATCTTTCGAAGGTATTCGCACCTGGATTCAGTACCAAAAAGCGTGGCTGGGGACTTGGCCTAACGCTGGCAAAACGGATCGTTGAAAATTACCACGAAGGAAAACTGAGTATCAAATCATCCGAGCTAAATAAAGGAACGACCTTCCGTATTTCGCTGCCTAAACCTGCGGTTTCATGAGTTCGTCCAATATCGTTTTTGGTTCTGCCCTAATCGTCATCGCGATCGGCTATATACTCAAAAGCGTCGGATTGATTCAGGCACACGATGCTAAATCGGTGTCAAAATTCCTCATGCACACGACCTTTCCGGCCTTGGTATTTGCCACCATGACGCATATACAATTGACGGCAGACCTCATGTGGCTCCCGCTCATCGCGATGGTATTCGGAATGATTTCGTCGTGGATCGGCTTTCAGATGTTCAAAAATGAACCGAGTGAATACCGAGGAATCCTGACGATGGGTTCGGCGGGGTGGAACTTAGGACTATTTGCCTATCCGCTCATTGAAGGAATTTGGGGTTGGGAGGGATTGACCTATGCCATTATGTTTGATTTGGGTAATTCGGTGATCAATTTCATGGTCAACTATGGCATGGGAACGTATTTATCCAGTGAAAAACCGGCCAATAATCCCAAGCTGCATGTACTGAAACGGATCTTTTCTTTACCCCCGTTTTTGGCGATGCTTTTAGGACTCACGCTAAATTTCAGTCATGTGCCGATCCATGCCTTTGCGATGGAAATCATAGATACCATTGCCAAAGGAAACAAACCGATGGTCCTATTGCTCATGGGTATTTATTTCAGCGTTCGATTACCCAAACGCACATATTTCAAAGTATTTCAAGTATTAAGCTTTCGCTATATCTTCGGATTAAGCGTGGGCTTGCTGCTTTATTACACCACGCCATTCGCCTTTGAATATCGGAATATGATGCTCATCTGTTTGGTACTTCCGGCTGGGATGACCTTGATCACCTATGCAGATGAATTGCATTTCGATACGGGAATTGCGGCGGCTCTTGTCAACTTCTCTATGTTGATCAGCTTTGC
>CANHKE010000192.1 GCA_947461155.1 Cytophagaceae bacterium
CCAAGCATTGAAATCAGAACTTAACCACGTGCACATGTTTAATGTGGACGATGCCAAAGCCAAAGACCTACGCAAAATCGGCTTCGGTTCTGTATCCACCCATCAAATGGACGGAATCTCCCGCGGGACTTCAGTCTTTGTTTCCTTAGCGAACCAAAAAGAAAATTTGGTGATCCTAAAAGAACAAGCCGCCGCACAATTCTCATTCGAGAAAGGTTCTTCGACCCAAGATTACCCAAGCTCATTAATGGGTAGCGTGGCGTTATTACGCCAGCAATACCTAGATGCGACCTGGTACAAAACCAAACCCGCACAAGAAGGTCTTAACCTCAGCTTGCAAGGGTTCAACGCCAGCAGCAACTTGCCGCAAATTTTTGAAACCAACGATAAGTGGTCCGTGCTTCGCGCAGACAAAATCGGAGACGAATTTGGCGTGCAATACATTATTAAAGGAAGCGGAAATGAATACCAGCGCATCGACGAAATGAAGTCGACCAAAGCGACATTCATCCTGCCACTTAATTTCCCGCAAGCGATGGATTTAGAAGATCCAACAGACGCACGTTTTGTGAATGTGGCGGATTTGAAGCACTGGGAATTAGCGCCCACGAACTTAGGTTCATTTGAAAAAGCAGGCATTCCGTTTGCATTAACTGCGAATGGATTGAAAGATCAGTCAAGCTTTTTGGCCAACGTACGTAAAGCCATGCAATTTGGTTTGACAGAGCAAAAAGCACTGGAAGCCTTAACGCAAACACCCGCGCAAATCTTACAAGTATCCGATCAAGTAGGTACCTTAGACGCGGGCAAATTGGCGAATTTCTTGATTACCAATGGCCCGATTTTCGACGAAAAATCCGTGATCATCGAAAACTGGATTCAAGGCGCAGCCTACACCATCCAAACTGAAAATTGGAAAACACTTGCCGGCAACTACCGCCTGCAATTAGGTAAAGACGAAAAAACTTTAGTCATCAAAGGCAATCCAGGAAGCTATAAAGTTACCATGATGGCCAAAGACACCACGCAAATTGACTTCAGCCAAAAAGAATCGTTGGTGAATTTAGCCTTCACAAACAAAGCAGGCAAATCGCGTTTATCCGGCACGGCAAACGGAACGGAAATCGGCGGAACAGGCCAGCTTGCTTCTGGCGAATGGGTTTCTTGGAAGGCCGTACGCACCTCAGCCGCGGCAACGGATTCAAGCGCAAAAGCAAAACCTGCCAAGCCAGAAACAATCGGCGATGTGGTTTACCCATTCACCGGTTTTGGTAAAAAGACCATCGCCAAACAAGAAACAATCTTGATCAAAAACGCGACGGTTTGGACCAACGAAAAATCGGGCGTTTTAGCGGGAACTGACGTCTTATTAAAAGGAGGTAAAATCACCGCCATCGGCAAAGGATTGAAAGATGCTTCCGCTCGCGTCATCGACGGAACCGGCAAGCACGTAACTGCAGGTATCATCGACGAGCACTCGCACGTAGGTGCAACCGGTGGCATCAACGAATGTTCACAATCCGTAACCGCAGAAGCGCGTATCGCAGATGTGATTGATCCGGAAGATGTAGATATCTACCGCCAACTATCCGGTGGCGTAACCGCGTCGCATATCTTACACGGTTCTTGTAACACCATCGGTGGCCAAACGCAATTATTGAAATTCCGTTGGGGTAAAAATGCCGAAGACCTGAAATTCGGGAATTGGGATCCGTTCATCAAATTCGCGTTGGGCGAAAACGTCAAACGTTCGTACAATACGGCCAATAACCGTTTCCCAGATACCCGCATGGGCGTGGAACAAGTATTAACGGACGCGTTCACACGTGCCCGTGACTATGAAAAATTAGGGCCAGGCAAGCGCATCGACTTAGAATTAGAAACGCTTTTGGAAATCTTAAACAAGAAACGTTTCATCACCTGCCACTCGTATGTGCAAAGTGAAATCAACTCGATTTTAAAAGTGGCCGATAAATTTGGCTTCACCGTAAATACGTTGACACATATTTTGGAAGGCTACAAAGTAGCGGATAAAATGAAAGCGCATGGTGCGAATGCGTCTACGTTCGCCGACTGGTGGAACTACAAAATGGAGGTATTGGATGCCATTCCACAAAACGCGTATTTGATGCAAAAAAATGGCGTGAATGTGGCAATCAATTCAGATGATGCTGAAATGGCGCGTCGCTTAAATCACGAAGCAGCGAAGAGTGTGAAATACGCGGGGATGTCAGAAGAGGACGCCTTGAAAATGGTGACCTTGAACCCAGCGAAAATGCTTCACGTCGCGGATCGCGTAGGTAGTATTAAGGAAGGCAAAGACGCAGACGTTGTCGTTTGGTCAGCGCATCCATTAAGTATCTATGCTAAATCCGAACAAACCATCGTAGACGGAACAGTTGTTTTTGATCGCGTGGAAGATGCGCAATTACAAGAGGCTTTGAAGGCTGAGAAACAACGTTTGGTGATGAAAATGCTAGGTGCGAAAAAAGGTGGCGCGGCGACACGTCCAGCGACTCCTTCGTATAAAGCTGAAAACATGTGCGAAGAGGATCACAACCACGAGCGCAGTTTATGGGAACGCATCTCACACCGTTTTGTTAACATCGACTAAAAGAAACAGATATGAAAACGAATATATTCGCATTATTGATGCTGGCAAGCTTGGGACTTAATGCCCAAGAAACCATGCATCCTTCGCCTGCACAATCGAAGAAGATTGTGATCTCCGGCGGAACGCTTCACATAGGCAACGGCCAAGTGATCGAAAACGGAACCCTGAGTATCGAAAAGGGGAAAATCAAAATTGAAACAGCCGCTGTCACAGGTGACGTGGAACGCATTGACGCAACTGGAAAACATGTTTATCCAGGGGTGATTGCACCGAATACCAACTTAGGTTTGGTAGAAGTTAGCTCGACGAAATCAACGACCGATTTCGATGAATTAGGCGACATGAATCCGAGCATTCGCTCGATTGTTGCCTATAATACGGATAGTAAAGTAATCAATACCGTACGTTCGAACGGTGTTTTGTTGGCACAAATCGTACCACAAGGCGGGTTAATTTCAGGTACATCGACCATCGTGCAATTGGACGCGTGGAACTGGGAAGATGCGGCTTACGTGTTGGATAATGGTGTGCACATGACTTTCCCGGCCTTGATTAACCGTCCGATGCAAATGCGCAGAAGAGGTGGTGATTCAGATCCAGTTAAATTGGGATTGGAGCGCATCGAGCAAGGACGCGTATTTTTCCGCGAGGCGAAGGCCTATTTGCAGGAGAAAACGCATGCGGCGACCAACTTGAAATTTGAGGCAACGCGCGGTTTATTTGATCGTTCGAAAACCTTGTATATCCATTGCGACCTCGTGAAGGAGATGTTGGTGGCTGTTGACTTTGCCAAAGAATTCAACTTCAAATTGGTCATCGCAGGTGGCGCGGATAGCTACATGATTGCGGATATTTTAGCGGCAAATCACGTGGGTGTTATCTTACATGAGCCACATGCCCTTCCAGCTTCTGATGATGACGCGGTGGACCAGCCCTATAAAACAGGTGCTCAGCTTCAAAAAGCGGGTGTTTTATTCACGATTTGCCAAGATGCCAGTGACGGATATACGCAAATCCGTAATTTGCCATTTATGGCGGGAACGATGTCGGCCTATGGCTTAACGAAAGAAGAAGCGCTTTCAGCGATCACGTTGAACCCAGCTAAAATCTTGGGCATCGCGGATCGTACCGGAAGTTTAGAAAACGGAAAAGATGCGAATATCGTCATCTCAACTGGCGATTTATTGGACATGAAATCAAGCGTCGTGACGCATGCCTTCATTCAGGGCCGCGCGATCAACTTGGACAATAAGCACACGCAATTGTTCAACCGGTATAAATACAAATACGGTTTGTAAGACTTTTTTTGCAGAGGCGCTTTTAGCGTCTCTGCTTTTTTCATGTACGCTTTGAAACACCGCATACTTCTTTTTGATACCATTTTGGACGGGCACCACCCGGATTATTTGCTGCATGTCATCGAATATTTCAGCGGCCGGCAGGACGTTGAGGTTGTGGTAGTTTCGGGAGACAAGTTTAAAGCAGATGTGGAGGCGCGACGTGAGGCGGACCAATTGGTCTGGGGGGCGAATGTGACTTTTGCGGGTATTTCGATGGATCAAATTGCACGTTTGCATGCGATGAACATTTACCGTCGCGCGTTTGTGGAATGGAATTTGGTTTTGGATTACGCCGCCAATCACCATGCGACG
>CANHKE010000193.1 GCA_947461155.1 Cytophagaceae bacterium
CAGAATTGAAAGGGGATAATAGATCATGGGTTTGTCGTAAACAGGCATTAATTGCTTGCTAACGGCTAAAGTCAATGGGTGTAAACGTGTGCCAGATCCTCCGGCTAAAATTATTCCTTTCATAATTAGCGTCCTTGATACATGGTCGTATAATATTTCTGGTAATCACCTGAAGTGACGTCGTTAAGCCACTTTTCGTTGCTTAAATACCAACTAACCGTTTTTTCTAATCCTTCTGCAAATTGCAAACTAGGTTCCCAGCCGAGCTCCTTCATGATTTTGTTGGCATCGATGGCATAACGTAAATCATGTCCAGCACGGTCAGTTACATAGGTAATTAATTGAACCGACGTTCCAGCTGGTCGGCCTAATTTCTCATCCATGATTTTGCACAATAAATGCACTAAATCAATGTTTTTCCATTCATTAAATCCGCCAATGTTATACGTTTCGCCAATTTTACCTTGGTGGAAAACGGTGTCAATGGCACGCGCATGGTCAACGACGTATAGCCAGTCGCGGACATTTTCGCCTTTGCCATAAACGGGTAAAGGTTTGTTGTTCAGAATGTTATGGATCATTAGCGGAATTAATTTTTCCGGAAAATGATTCGGGCCATAGTTGTTTGAGCAGTTGGTGATGACCGTAGGAATGCCATAGGTTTCATGGTAAGCGCGCACAAAATGGTCTGAACTCGCTTTGGAGGCGGAGTAGGGGGAACGTGGATCGTACGAAGTGGTCTCTAAAAAAAATTCGTTCGGGTCATGCAATTCGCCGTAGACCTCATCAGTTGAAATGTGGTAGAATTTTTTGCCGGTGTAATTACCTGCCCATTGTTTTTTGGCTGCTTGCAACAAGTTTACGGTTCCGATGACGTTGGTACGAACAAAGGCCAACGGATCTGTAATGGAGCGATCTACGTGAGATTCTGCTGCTAAATGAAGTACGCCGTCGAATTGATGTTCCGCAAATAAGGCATCCATAAGCGCGGCATCAGTGATGTCTGCTTTAATGAAATGGTAATTGGGACGATCTGCGATGTCTTGGTTATTCGCCAAATTACCCGCATAGGTTAATGCATCTAAATTATAGATTTCATATTCCGGATATTTCTCGACGAAAAGACGGACTACGTGTGAACCAATAAATCCGGCACCACCGGTGATAACTATTTTCTTCTTCATGGTTATAAAAGTGCTTCTTGCCAAGCCCAGGCATCTCTTAAGGCTTCTTCTAAGCTGATTTCAGCTTTCCATCCAAGGATGTTATTTGATTTTTCGGTGGCTGCATAAACAGCTGTAATGTCGCCAGGTCTGCGATCCCGAACCTCATAATTTACTTGTTTATTCGTAGCTTTTTCAAAGGCCTGAATCACTTGTAAAACAGAACTTCCTTCGCCTGTTCCAATGTTAAAGAAGTCGTAATATGATTTATTTTCCTTAGTTAAAATATGTGTAAGCGCTTTTACGTGCGCATTGGCCAAGTCACATACATGAATGTAATCGCGAATGGCTGTGCCGTCTGCCGTGGGATAATCAGTTCCCCAAACTTGCAATGGGCCACGTAATCCGGCCACCGACTGCGTTAAAAATGGAATGAGGTTAGCAGGTGGACCAAGGGGTAATTCGCCAATTAGGGCACTTTTATGGGCTCCAATCGGGTTGAAATATCGAAGTGAGATGGCTTTGAATTTTTCATCTGCTTGCACTGTATCCCGAATGATTTCCTCACAAATTTGTTTGGTATTGCCATAAGGAGAAACCGCCTCTTGAACGGGTGAATTTTCCGTCACTGGCAATTCGTCGGGTTGGCCATACACCGTACACGATGAAGAAAATACGAGATTATTAACCCCATATTGCTTCATTTTTTCGAGTAAGAGCACCGTTGCGGCTACGTTGTTTCGGTAGTATTTTAATGGATTGGCAACCGATTCTCCCACCGCTTTGGAAGCAGAAAAGTGAATAATTCCATCAATTTGATACGTGGTAAACAGTTGATCGTAGGTAGCAGGATCATTCACATCTGCTTGGATGTAGGTAACAGGTTTCCCACAAATGATCTCTAAATTAGCAATGACTTGTTTGGAGGAATTAGAGAAATTGTCTACGATAATGGGGTTATATCCATTTTCCTGTAGTACAACATAGGTATGAGAACCTATAAATCCAGCCCCTCCGGTAATCAGAATATTCATCATGTGTGATCGTGCTTAACTAGCAACCACAAATTTAGCCTCATTTTTCGCCGAAAAAAAATTTAGGTTCCAAACATTTATGTAATGGACTATGCGGTTTTCTCTTTTTGAAATTAGTGGATTTTGACTAATTTTGAACGATATACAAACGACATGGAAGAACCCGCGATTAAAGCAATGATTCAGCTATTGGACGACTCGGATACGGAGGTGGTCCAACTTGTCGAGGCGCAGATGCGAAGTTTGGGTTCTGCAATCATCCCCGTTTTGGAGGCAGAGTGGGAGCAATTAAGTTTTAATCCTTATTTGCAGACTAAATTGGAGGATTTGATTCACGAATTCCAACTAGACTTAATGAAAAGCAGACTTTCGCATTGGAAAGAGGGGGGGAGCATGGATTTGTTGGAGGGAATGTGGATTATTTCAACGTATCGATATCCAGAATACACCTTTGCCGATTTACAATTGGCTATGGAGCAAATGTATTTTGAAGTTTGGCCACAAATGCGCGAAGATTTACATCCAATTGATCAATTGAAGATTTTAAATACGGTGATTTTTGAACAATTGAAGTTTGGGGCTAACACCAAGAATTTTCATGCGGCAAACAACTCGTTTATTAATGTCGTTTTAGATTCGAAAAAGGGTAATCCGATTAGCTTGTGTGTGATCTATATGTGGATTGCACAAAAATTGGGCATGCCAGTATATGGCGTTAATTTGCCGAATTTATTCGTTTTGACGTATAAAAAAGATGAATTGCAGTTTTATATCAATGTGTTCAACAAGGGCTTGATTTTTAATAAGACCGATATTGATAATTACATCGCGCAATTGAATTTAGAACCCAATGATATTTATTATCAGCCGTGTTCTAATTTAGAAATTGTACGCCGGGTCTTGCGCAATTTGATAATGGCGTATGAAAAAGCAGGCGATGATTCGTATAAAGATGAATTAACGGACTTAGTTGGCTCGTTGGATTAATCAATTATGGCCAAACTGAGTACAAATTCATCAAATTCCTCCCAGTAGTATGTAGCCTCTTTTTCAATGCCGAGTAGGCTTGCGATTCCATTCCTGTTTTCTGAATGTACGTCAAGTGCGATGGCATCTCGAAAGGATAATCCCGGTGCATTAGCGGCTTTGTAGATGGATTCCTTGATGGACCAAGCGAGTGTACATGCCACATGATTAGTTCCACGGTCTACTAATTCATCCATATTGAGGAATCTAGGAGCTATTTTTTCGATTTTCCTACCTTTCTTTTCGATGTCGATGCCCACTTCCTTTCCAAAACTACAAGCGGCGGCAACAAACGGATAGGAATGCGTTAATGATATTTTCCAATTTGAACCAAGTAAATAAGGGCGATCGCGTTCATCTTGTTGGAATGTGGGGTTAATCCCTAAACGCATGCATAAATCATATAGACAATAGCGTGCAGCTAGGGATTCGATTCGTTTCAAGGGATTTGTTGGCACCACAGCTGGCCAATCTTCGGGAAGTTTTTCAAAGAATTCCATAGGTTCTTCTATTTTCCAGAGAAACACATGTGTTTCTGGAAGTTGAGACGTAATGGACGAGGAAAATTCCGGCATACCGATAGATTTGGCTGTAAAATTATCATTTTTGTAGTTCAATCGGCGTAGAATTTTGAAAATAGAACGAATTGATACATTTGCGGGACATCGAGGTGCGGTTTATGCATTAGCACAGGGTATGGATGTGCATGCGTTTTATTCGGCGGGTGCGGATGGTTGGGTTGTGCAATGGAATTTGCAAAAACCGGATCTAGGTCGTGTGCTTGCCCAAATTCAGGGTTCTGTGTATGCAATGCGCTTGGATCATGTTTCTGGAATTTTATGGGTTGGCCAAAATAATGAAGGCATTCATGGCATTCATTTGGAAACATTGGAGCGTGTATTTTCGATTCCGATGTTGAATCAATCTATCTATGATATCCAATTTTGGGAAGATCAGGTGTGGGTGGCTGGTTCAGGTGGTTTGATCACTGTTTTTGATCGCGTATCACATCAGGTTATTAAGCACATTAAATC
>CANHKE010000194.1 GCA_947461155.1 Cytophagaceae bacterium
AAACGTAAATTGGCTTTCGTCAAACGTTCTAATGATAATTGGTCTCCTTCACGGATTTTTTGTGCGAGAATTACCTCTTCATCCGGTGTCAATAAATCCACCTTACCGATTTCCTGCAGGTATTTGTCAAGCGATTGACTTTCCCTGTTGGTAATTTGTTTGCTAATTTTTAGCTGTCTCATAGGATCTTACAACAGATTGAATGGGCAAAAGGTTTCGAATCCTTTTGCCCATAAATAAATTTATTCAGCTTTCGCTTCTGGTTTTGGTAAAAGTGCTTTGGCAGAAAGACGGTATTTGCCCGTTTTCTTATCTACTTCTACTAATTTAACCTGAACTTTATCGCCTTCTTTGAAGACGCCGTCCATTGTTTCGATGCGATCCCATGTAATTTCAGAGATGTGCAATAAACCGTCTTTACCAGGTAAGAATTCAACGAATGCACCAAATGCTTGGATATTTTTCACTTTTCCTTCGTAGATCTCGCCTACTTCTGGAAGTGTTACAATACCTTTCACCATGCGAACCGCGTGAGCCATTGCCTCTCCGTTCGAAGAGAAAATGCTTACGTAGCCACCATCTTCTTTTTCTTCGATGGTTACAGTTGCACCTGATTGTTTTTGGATATCTTGAACGACTTTACCACCTGGCCCGATTACGGAACCGATTTGATCTTTTTGGATCTTAATGACAGTAGCACGTGGCGTTTGAGGTTTGAATTCTTCACGAACGGCAGGCATAGCCTTCTTCATTTCGTTCAAGATGTGTAAACGACCTTCTTTCGCTTGCGATAACGCCTCAGCTAAAACTTCGTAAGACAAACCTTGTACTTTAATGTCCATTTGGCAAGCAGTGATACCGTTTTCAGTACCTGTTACCTTGAAGTCCATATCACCTAAGTGATCTTCATCACCTAAGATATCGGATAATACGGCGTATTTACCTGTTTTTTCATCGGAGATTAAGCCCATCGCAATACCTGAAACAGGTGCTTTGATTTTCACACCAGCATCCATCAAGGCTAATGTACCCGCACAAACGGTAGCCATCGATGAAGAACCATTGGATTCTAAGATGTCGGAAACAACGCGTAACGTGTAAGGGAAATCTTCCATTTTTGGAAGCACCTTACGGATCGCACGCATGGCTAAGTTACCGTGGCCTACTTCACGACGTCCTACGCCGCGGTTTGGCTTAACTTCTCCTGTTGAGAAACCTGGGAAGTTGTAATGTAACATGAACTTATTGTATCCCTGTGTCATCGGTTGATCGATGATTTGCTCATCCATCTTCGTTCCTAAGGTAACAGTCGTCAATGATTGCGTTTCACCACGGGTAAACACAGCAGAACCGTGTGGAGTCGGTAAATAATCTACCTCACATGTAATTTGACGGATTTCGTTCAATTTACGACCGTCTAAACGGTAGCGCTCTTGTAAGACTAACTGACGCGCAGCTTCTTTTTCGATATCGTGTAAATACACTTTCGCTAACGAAATGTTGACCAAATGATCTTCTGGAAGGGTTGCGATGTATTCGTCAACGATCGCTTTGAAACCAGCTTTACGCTCGTCTTTCTTTGGATTCGCTAATTTAGCTACGGCTAAGTATTTTTCGTAGTAGTTTTTCCACAATTCAGCACGCAACTCTTCGTTGTGTGATTCGTGTGAATACGTACGCTTTTCTGTTTTACCGCAAGCTTCTGTTAATTCGTTTAATGCTTTACATTGTAACTTGATTGCATCGTGCGCTACTTTCAAAGCCTCTAACATTTCTGTTTCTGAAACTTCGTCTCCTTCGCCTTCTACCATCAAAATATCGTTTGCATTGGCAGCAACGATTAATTCAAGGCTAGCACCTACTAATTCGCTAACGCTCGGGTTAACTTTATATACACCATTGATTTTCGCCACGCGAACCTCTGAAATAGGTCCGTTGAATGGAATATCAGATACTGCCAATGCGGCTGCAGCTGCTAATCCGACGAAAGCATCTGGTAAAACTTCAGCATCTGCTGAAATTAGATTGATCAAAACTTGAACATCCGCATGATAATCATCTGGGAATGTAGGGCGCAAAGCACGGTCTACTAAACGCGAGATAAGGATTTCATAATCGGAAAGACGGGCCTCTCTTTTTAAGAAAGAACCAGGAATACGTCCATTTGACGCAAATTTTTCTTGATAGTCTACAGATAATGGAAGGAAATCAACTCCTTCTTTGGCCTCTTTGTTTGCTACCACAGTGGCTAGCAACATCATATTTCCTGATTTGATGACAACAGCTCCGTCCGCTTGCTTGGCTAACTTGCCAGTTTCAATTTGGACTTCCTTGCCATCCGGCATCGAAATATGCTTTGTAATGATGTTAAATGACATACGTTTCGGATAAAATTTTCACGCAACCTCGCGTGAACAAGTGTAATGTTTGATGATTTCAAACGGGGTAAAATGTAATAAAACAGGGCTCCATGGACATGGAACCCTGTTGCATTTATTACTTACGAATTCCTAATTCAGCGATAATCGCACGGTAACGAGAAATCTCAGTACGCGTTAGGTAATCCAGTAAACGACGACGCTTACCTACTAATTTCAAAAGTCCTAAGCGTGTGCTATGGTCTTTTTTGTTTTTCTTTAAGTGCTCAGTCAAGTGATTGATTCTGAATGTGAATAACGCAATTTGCGACTCAGCAGAACCAGTATCGATCTTAGACTTTGCTTTCCCTTTTGATTCGAAAATCTCTTTTTTTACTTCGGGTGACAAATACATCTTTTACCAGTTTATAAAGTTTGAAAAAATAATCCACAAAAGTACTTCGATTAATTCAAATATGCAAATCAATTTGCACGCTGCCATTTTTGTTTTAGGCGCCCCCAAATAACTAAATAGTTATCGGCCTCAAACAAGCGCGAATCATTCACAGCAATTTTCAGAAAGTATAAACCAATCAATCCAAGTATCGTATTGGATATCCAAGCACCAATCTCTAAGAGCACCTTCCCTTCCTTCGCCATCTTATCTCCTTGTTGGCTCATAATATACATCAAGATAAAAAACGATACCGCAACCACCACCGGCACACCAAACCCACCTTTTTTAATAATGGCTCCTAAAGGTGCCCCGATCAAGAACATGACCAAAATGGCCAATGACGTCGAAAACTTCCGATGCCATTCCAAACGTGTTTTCATTAGTTTGTCTTGGCGCGATTCTAAATTCACGCGGTTCGTTTCCGCATAAATGCCCATGTTGGTGATTTGCTGGTCCACCACATCATACACATTCCGATTTCGTTTCTTCGCACCGGAATCTATTCGCGCGGCTACCCAATTTGATTTTTTTAGGTTCTTATAGGAGTTAAGTACCGGATGGAAGAAATAGATAAAATTTGGTCCGCAGGCTTTGGGGAAGCCATTTTTGATATTTTGAATTACTTGACGTAAGGAATCTTCGTCCGCATTCAGTTGCAAGTTACTGCGCATGATTTCGTGATGTGCAAACTGATTATCTTCCGTTTTGTGCATATCAAATGCCTCCAAGGACATGACTATTTTACTTTTGGAGAATTGATGTAAGGCCAAATCCGTGGCATCTAAGTTGCTTCCTCGGTCCGCATCTTCCACGTAGTCCTTCCCGTTAAACAGTTCAAAAATGAGGTATTTTTTATTTAAAATGGTATACATCAGTGCAGAGTCCGCAAGCGTGACGTGACGGTTGCCATCATTATGTGTATGATCGTATATAATTAAGCTTTTTAGGGTTTTGTTATCAGGATACTTTTTGGCAACCTTAATCGAATAACCCGGAAGGTCCGAATAGAAAATTCCTTCTTTAATATTGAGGGTCGTTTTGGTGGTTTTGATATCATACAATAAACCCCAACCTTTTAAGTTGGCCCACGGTAACGCCACGTTATTAAACCAAAACATGAAAATGCTTAAGCCAATTGCCGTGAAGAAGATCGGCCGCATGATCCGTGTGATCGATATTCCCGCGCTTTTAAGTGCCGTTAATTCAAAATTTTCGCCCAATTTCCCAAAGGTCATGAGTGAAGATAATAGCACAGAAAGTGGTAAAGCGAGCGGTAATGTAATGAGTGAAAAATAAAAGAATAGTTCGACATAGACGAAGAATCCGAGGTCTTTGCCGAATAGGTCTGAGAAGTAAAAGAGTACTAATCGGAGAAGAAAAATGAATATGACAACCAG
>CANHKE010000195.1 GCA_947461155.1 Cytophagaceae bacterium
ATTATAATATCTTGTTTTATAACAGGGTTAAATTTTTGGGCAAAACCTTGATTAACAATGACCGTCTGTATGAGTAATAAAAAGATAACTTTCATCATACCTCAAAGGTAACTAATTTCATTTTGGTACGACAAAGCATTCACTTTCTGAAAATTGACACGAAGTTCAACCCTTTAATTTCCTGATAGTTACATATTCAATCATCGCATTGTTTTGCATCTTTCGTCTGTAAGGGGAGCAAACAGGAAAGTCATCAGAAATGGGGACTTTTTTCGTTTAAAATACAGCCCTGTTTCGTCTATTCGTCGACGATCCTGGTTCGAGCCCGTTTATTTTTGACACATTATAACAGGAGTTAATTATAGCGGGTATTTTTTGTTAGCGAATAATATGTAAATTTCGATCCAAACGAACCATGAAATGAATCACGTTGGTGCACCCCAATTGGGGTATTTTGTACAAGAAGAATATTACGCTAAACTAAATTTTCGATGAAAAAAATCGTATTCCTTATTGGGTGTATTATAGCCCAATTCTCAGCAAATGCTGATGTTCAATTACCTGCTATCATTGGTGACCACATGGTTTTGCAACAAAAAAGTAAAGTGAAATTATGGGGATGGACAACGAATCCCAATGAAACCGTTCAGGTAAAAGTTTCTTGGGACACAACACATTACAAAACCAATGCAAAATATGGTCACTGGATGTTAGAAGTAAACACTCCAGCAGCTTCCGAAAATCAAAGCATCAGCGTTTCTGGCACGAATAATACCATTCAAATCTCAGATGTACTCATCGGTGAAGTTTGGGTATTTTCTGGACAAAGCAATATGGAATGGAGTGGTGATCAAAATTTGCAAGAAACCTTGGATGAAATGCCCAAAGCAACAAATAAGCATATTCGTTTCTTTTATATTCCAAAAGCGACTGCAGATTTTCCCCAAGAAGATGTTCGGGCAAAATGGGTAGTTTGTAATCCTGAAGCGATGAAATCATTTTCTGCCATCGGATATTTTTTTGGTAAAAAACTCAACGAAAAACTGGGCGTACCGATGGGTTTGATTAATTCCAATTGGGGCGGAACTCCAGCAGAGGTTTGGGTTCCTCAAGACAAGGTTATCAGTAATCCAATTTTGGCCGACGCAGCTAAGAAATTACAAACCTATGAATGGTGGTCTAGCCGTGCAGGCGACAATTACAATGCCATGATCGCACCTATTTTGAATTATCAAATTGCAGGAGTATTGTGGTACCAAGGTGAAAGTAATGTAAGCCAGTATTCCACTTACACAGAATTAATGAATGAATTAATTCTTTCTTGGAGAGCAGGATTTAAGAAAAACTTTCCTTTTTACTTTGCTCAAATTGCTCCATTTGATAAATACCCAAGTAACCTAGGCGCTAAATTAAGAGAAGCGCAGACAAAAAATTTAGCACTTGAAAATACGGCCATGGTTGTTTTGACTGACTTAGTTCCAGATGTTAGCAATATTCACCCGACTCAAAAAATTGAAGTAGCAAACCGTTTTGCCAATTTAGCTTTGGTTAAAAATTATGGACAAGATGTGGGACCTATTTTTTACCCTAAATATGATCGTTTAAAAATCGAAAAAAATAAAATCAGAATCTATTTCAGAGAAATAGGAAGTAAGCTAGTTACCAAAGATGGAGCAGAACCTAGCCATTTACTGATTGCCGGGGCAGATCAGAAATTTTACCCAGCCAAAGGAAAAATTGACGGAAACACCTTGGTCGTTTCTTCAGACGAAGTACCCAATCCTGTAGCTGTCCGATTTGCATTTAATAATACAGACATGCCTAATTTATTTACCAAAGAAGGTTTACCTGTTAATTTATTCAGAACCGATAATTGGGATAACTAATTTCATTCCGGAATGACAAAATACTTTCGATTTGAACAAAGAAATGGGCATCAACATCACACCTAGTGAGGGAGCAAGCCGATCAGAAATGATCGGCTTTTTGTTTTATATTTGCTCAAACTACACATATGGCATATGCTGAACATCTAGCGGACCGAATAAGCGCACGGCTACTTAGAGTTCATTTTTTTATTCATGGATACAATTGAAATAGTTACCTACGAACCTGCTTATAAGGAAGTATTTAGGGATTTAAATATGGAGTGGATTTCTACCTACTTTAAAATGGAAGCGTCTGATTATATGGCCCTAGATAACGCGGATAGTTATATTTTGCAAAATGGAGGTCATATTCTGGTTGCATTATTAAACAAAGAGCCAGTTGGCGTTTGTGCCTTAATTAAAATGGACGATCCTGCATATGATTTTGAGCTGGCAAAAATGGCAGTTTCGCCCAAAGCACAAGGTAAAAAGATTGGTTGGTTCATCGGGGAAGCCATCAAAGACAAAGCAAGATCGATGGGCGCAAAAACACTTTATTTGGAGAGTAATACCCTGTTAATACCTGCTATAAGCTTGTACCGTAAGTTAGGATTTACCGAAGTATTTGGACGCAATACTCCCTATGAGCGTTGCAATATACAAATGGCGCTTGTCTTATAAAATCAAATTTCCTATTTCAAGTTCAGCATTAGGTACTACATGATACAAGGCATCTGTCTGCTAACGGATGTCTTTTTATTTGCCTATCAGTCAGTTAGGCAAGTTGCATTTTTTGATCTAGTCAGATGAAATAATTGTAAAGTTTGACGATGGATTATCAGTAATTCAAGAATATTTATTAGTTTCGAAAAGATACCCGTGGAGTCAAGCACCCACGTTAAAAAACAGGGCGTAACCGAAAAGCCATACGAGTAGGAAAAAATTAAACACCTAGTTCCTATGAAAAAACTTATTATCATTTCATGCTTACTCATGAGCGTGTTTGGTTCATTTGCCCAAACAAGTGCCAAGCAAACCTTTTATTTAGTCAACTATTACAAGTCCGATCGAGGTAAAACGGCAGAGTATATCAGCCTAATTAAGTCCTACGCCTCCAAGATTTGGAAGGAAAAAATCAAACAAGGCGATGTTACGAGCTATACGCTTTACAGTGTATTGACTAGTTCAGGGGATCCGAACTATGATTTAGTTTCTATTCAATCAGCTAGTTCGATCAATGATTTTTCAAAAACGAATACAGCCGACTTTATGAAAAAAGCCTTTCCTGGGATGGATGAAAAAACCTTAACGGGCATGGCCAATATGTATACGTCCTTGCGCGTGCCTGTAAAAACGGAAATATATTCGAATGTTACTGCGCTGCGAGGTGAAGGAGATTACATGGAGGTTAATTTCATGAAATCACTTCCAGGAAAAGAAGCAGAATACGTTAGACAAGAAAAGGAAGTTTATCAACCCATTCATCAAGAGTTTATTAAAAATGGGAACCGAACAGCCTGGTATTTTAATCGTCTCATTGTCCCATTGTCAGAAGGTTCTGAATACAATTATGTAACGGGAAATCTATTTAAAGATTGGGACAAATCGTATAGCATCACGGTGGATGATTATATGTCGACCTATAAAAAACTATTTCCTAAAACCGCTGTACCAGAGACCGCAAGAACCATGGTAAGAACGGATGTTTGGAAAGTAGAAGTGCGTGAAAAATAAATAGTTAACAACCAAAAAATACTCAAATGAAAAAGATCTTATCGTTATTAGCGATCGTACTTATTGCGATCAATGTCGCGCAAGCGCAACGTGTTTTCTCATTACATGCCATGCGCGTTGAAGGAAACCTTCAAAATTTTGAAAAAACGCAAAAGATTCAATCCAAAGTGGCTCAGGCAGCGGTTAATTCAGGAGATATTTCTGGCTGGATATTTTTGCAAACGGTCAAATTTGATGCTCTTGATGATGAAAATGGGTATAACTATGTGTTTGCCCAAAGTGCGGATAACGTCGATCAATTATTAGATCCCAAATTTGCTTGGTGGAATAATAACGCGAAGGTTCTCAGCAAAGCAGAACAGGATGAATTAGCGCTACTTACCACGTCATTTAAAGTGACCAAAGATGAAATAAATGTTTTCGTCAACGAAGATGATTTACCAGGAGCGGGCGAATATGTCCAATTTAATTTTGGTCGGCCAGCGAATACTACTGGTTTTATTTCAGAAAATAAAACACTTTGGAAGCCATTCTTTAAAGCCAACATGGCTAAGTTAAACATGGGCGGATGGGGAATTGCGAGACGATTAACCTCTGG
>CANHKE010000196.1 GCA_947461155.1 Cytophagaceae bacterium
GCCTCCGACAGCTTGCACTAGCCCGACGCAAAAATGTGTCTGCGCATGTGTTTGGGTTGTTGAATGAGACGCTCCAGCAAGAGTTTATGGATTTCATCACCAGCTTTCAGTTGCCGCATCGCATCATGAGTTTCCAACCGATCGTGGAACGGAGAGAAGTTCAGATGTCGTTCATCCATGAAACACTGGAATCTTTAGGCCACCAGCTCTGCTTTCCCAGAGTGGAAAACGAACACGATATGGTCGCGTATCAGGTGCCAGCTGGCGATTTATGGATTACATCCGCTTGGGGAATTCAGGAACCCGATCCGCAAACCTGCCAAAAAGTAAACGTGGCAGACATTGACCTTGTCATCATTCCTTTACTAGCTTTTGATTCCCATGGGAATCGGGTAGGTTACGGCAAAGGTTTTTACGACCGATTTTTACAGGATTGCAGGCCAGATACCTTAAAAATTGGGGTTTGCTTGGATGAAGCTGTGCTGCGCATCGACGACGTGGAAGCGCATGATATTCCGTTAGACCTGTGCATTTCGCCGATTGGCATTCATCTTTTCGATGGATTTTATCGCAAAAATCCTTTTGATTCAACGAGATAAGCCCTAATTTTGCAGGCTACAAAAACGTGTGGTTTTGTGAAAATCAGTCTTTTATTCTTCTTGTTGTGCAGTATTCCATTGGTGATGATGGCGCAAGGAGAAGGCACGGAAAAGATATATCCGATTGAGCAAATCCAACAAGGTTTTAGTAAGAAATACGTATACAAAAGACAAGTTATTGACAGCCCTTTGGCTTTGCAAATACCCTTGCTGGAGTCCAAAGATCCGGAAGTTAGTTTGGAATTTTATCGCTTCAAATCGCAGCGAAAATTGATGAATTGGATTTCGAGTGCGGGTTTAGGGCTTTCGTTGTATTCGTTGATCAAACCGGGAAAAGTGACGGATGGATTTTATTTGTCCACGATCGGGACGGCGGCCTTGGTGAATATTTATGTGGGGTCAATCAGTATGCGGCACCTAAATCGGGCTTTAGTTCGATATAACAAATTAGCGCATTCGAGTCCGCAGTTGAGTATCGAATTTACGCCAAATGAGCGAAGCGGCTCCTCTTTGGCATTGCAGTGGAAGTATAATTTTTAAAAATAAAAACATGAAAGTTGCTGTTGTAGGCGCCACCGGATTGGTTGGTAGCGAAATCTTAAAAGTATTAGCAGAGCGTAATTTTCCAGTCTCTGAAATCATTCCCGTTGCGTCTGAGCGCTCGATTGGAAAAAAGATTGCCTTTAAGGGAAAGGACTATACGGTGGTAGGTTATGAGACAGCGATTGCGATGAAGCCAAACGTGGCGATTTTCTCTGCGGGCGGGAGCTCTTCCTTGGAAATGGCACCTAAATTTGCTGAAGCAGGCATCACGGTGGTTGACAATTCATCTGCGTGGCGTATGGACCCAACGAAAAAATTAGTGGTTCCTGAAATCAATGCGAATACGTTAACGCCAGCGGATAAGATTATCGCGAATCCGAATTGTTCGACGATTCAAATGGTGGTGGTATTAAATCCATTGCACAAAAAATATAAAATTAAGCGTGTGGTTGTCTCGACATATCAGTCGGTGACTGGAACCGGAAAAGCAGCGGTGGATCAATTATTCGATGAGCGCGCGGGCAAGGAAGGTTCGAAAGTATATCCACATAAAATTGACTTGAACGTATTGCCGCACATCGACGTGTTTTTGGAGAATGGGTATACGAAGGAGGAGATGAAGATGATTTTGGAAACGAAAAAAATCATGATGGATGAGTCGATTCAGGTGACTGCGACGACGGTGCGTATCCCGACGATCGGTGGCCACTCGGAGGCGGTGAACATTGAATTTGAAAATGATTTTGATTTAGCGGAGGTGCGTGCGATTTTGGAAAAGGAAGAAGGCATTATCGTTCAAGATGATCCCAAGAATTTTTTATATCCGATGCCGATTACCGCACATGGAAAAGATGAGGTTTTTGTGGGACGTATCCGTCGGGATGAGTCGCAGAAAAACACGTTGAACGTATGGATCGTGGCCGACAATTTACGTAAGGGGGCGGCAACGAATGCGGTTCAGATAGCGGAATATTTAGCGGCAAACAACTTGATTTAAATCGAAAGGCCGGTGACACCGGCCTTTTTTTGGCTATGACAAGACTTAGTGTAAATATTAACAAGATTGCAACGCTGCGCAATTCGCGGGGAGGCAGTAATCCGGATGTCATTCAGGTGGCCTTGGATTGCGAACGCTTTGGAGCGGAAGGCATCACGGTGCATCCGCGTCCGGATGAGCGCCACATTCGCTATGCGGATGTGCGGGCTTTGAAGGAAGTCGTTACGACCGAATTCAATATTGAGGGCAATCCGATGGAACCGTCATTTATTGAATTGGTGATGGACGTACGCCCGGAGCAGGTGACCTTGGTTCCTGACGCCTTGGGTCAAATCACTTCGAATCATGGCTGGGATACGATCAAACATCAAGGTTTGTTGCAATCGTTAATCGCGCAATTTAAGGAAGCGGGTATTCGGACTTCCATTTTTGTGGACCCGGTTTTAGAGCTGGTAGAAGCGGCGGCTACAACCGGTGCGGATCGCATTGAATTGTACACAGAACCGTATGCGGAACTGTTTATGGAAAATCCGACGCAAGCAGTTTCTGCTTACCGGAAAGCGGCATTTCGCGCGAGCCAATTAGGCTTGGGGATTAATGCGGGGCATGATTTGAGTTTGGAAAATTTGGCCTTTTTTAAGGCGAATGTGGCACCCTTAGATGAGGTGTCGATTGGGCATGCATTGATATGCGATGCCTTGTACTATGGATTGGAAAATACGATCCAGTTGTATAAACGAGCGTTAAAATAATGGCTAGGACTTCGCAAAGCCCTAGCCAAATTACATTACTCGCGGTTACCCGTTAAGACTACTTGTCCGCCGGCCACGGACAATTTGATTGTCGAAACTTTACCTTCTACACGTGAGAAAATAATATCGGCATCATATCCTTGTATGGTTGTGGTAAAAACGTCAGCCGTTTTGCTTGCTTTTAATACGGCAGCTTCTGCTGGATTCGCATCGGTGCTAATTTGCAAAGAACCGTCTTTGATGGCTACGATTACTTTTTTAACGTACTCATTTTCAGACATTTTGAACGAAGCGGTATAATCGGCAAGGCTAGCTCCTTCTTTTTTACCACCGAGCGCTTGGCCTTGTGCTTCAATTTTGATTGCGGTAACAATTCCAGCTTCACGAACGAAGCTAACAACGCCATTCATACTAGCTAACTCATATTGATCCGCTTGTTTGCCTGGTGTTAATTCAGCTTCTGGGAAACCTTCTGCGGCCAACATCACTTTTCCTGCTTTGATGGAAATGGCTACTGTTTTCACGTAAGGATTTTCTTCTAATTTGAATACGCCAGCATAATCAGCGGATGTACCTGTTTGTGCGAATGTTGCGAAAGATCCGGCAAGCAACAGGCCGATGAAGTATAATTTTTTCATTAGTTTTTTGATTTTAATTTGGACAAAACTACTGATTTATCGGCAAGACTAGCGCACCGTTCATCATAAAATAATTTTCAAAATTTTGTTTTCCAAAAGATTTATCTACTTTTGGCAGGCCCATGAGGCACATATTCAATTATTCGCCCAAAAAATCTATAGGAGATACAATATGAGATAAAGCTCTACGTTAACAATTTTGAAGTTTTATGATTAAAATTCAGGTTAGCGATGCAGCTTTATTAACAGCGTACATCCAAGGGGACGATAAAGCGTTTGAGACATTAGTCAAACGTAGTAAATCCAAAGTGTATACAACTATTTACCTGATTGTTAAGGACCGCTATATCGCGGAAGACTTAATGCAGGAAGCTTATATTAAGGCCATCGACGTGATGAAGTCGGGTCGATACAACGAAGAAGGAAAATTTTTACCCTGGATTCTGCGTATCGCCCACAACATGGCGATCGATCATTTCCGGAAGGAAAAGCGTTACCCAACGATTGTGTTGGAGGACGGGTCAAAAGTGTTTAACAGTTTTGAATTTGCGGAAGACTCGGTGGAGGATATGCAATTGAAGGCGGATCAAGTCGCAAATGTGCGGGAATTGATCAAGAAATTACCTGATGAACAACGTGAAGTGTTGGTCATGCGGCATTA
>CANHKE010000197.1 GCA_947461155.1 Cytophagaceae bacterium
GTTATTATCATACACCACTTTTTTCGTTGGCGCTAAATCCGTCTCCGAGTCCAAGGTCAACATCGGCGAACCGATACCCTTACCAAAGTACGTCCAACCGGAATTATACACCCCGTTATTTAGATAGTTGTCGAAGCCCCTTAAAACGCTGGAATTTGTGAAGACATTTCCTCCTTGAGAAGCAGTATTTAAATACTCAACGACCACCCGCTGTAAACCCTTTTTCGCCTTGCGCGCAAATGAAATACCATGCAAACCATCTGTAATGTTGTTGCCATAATACAAAGAACCATCTTCGTAGATGGATTGTCTATACATCAACAATTTACCCAGCGTCAACTCAATTTCCATACCCAAATCCACGGTCCCCAAGTGATTTCCAAGGCGATTCCATCCATCATTCACGCCATAGGTGGCTGTATCTCCACCTTCCTTGACGCGGTTAATGCTTTGACCCGTTATCATGTAGAAATATTCCTTGACTCCGGACGCAATACGGCCATTTTTGGCTGAAAAATTATTCGGATCCGAATACTTCAAAACCCCGCCCCACTGCACCTGATGGTTGAAACCTCCATAGAATTTAACTTTCCAATTCGGCTTGCCGAGACGGCCATAAAAGGATTTTTGATGCAAGTAAAAATCGCGCACATCGGCCCGACTATTTTCAAACCAGCCGTGCGAATAGTTTCCTTTAAAGCCTACCACATCTTTCAAAAAGGCTGGTGCCCAAAAATCTTTCACAACTAAATTGATGGCTGGCATGGGCAGCGCATTTCCCGACCAAATATAGGAACCCGAACTGAGCGTCGAATCCATTAAACCTTGCAATTGCTTCTTGCGGCCCACTTGCAACTCAAAAATACCATATCGGCCCTTGACATACGCTTCTTGAATCATCGGATCCGCTTTCGTTTCCGCCAAATTAACCCGCGCAGCAAGCCCATATCCCCAATCAGCCCGCTTGCTCAAAACCACTTTTCCACTTGTTTGCATCCCCACCGTACCATAACTCTCCTCCGTAGGAACCGCCCCATATTGATTCGCACGCAACCAAAATGGTGTGTAAGTGCCACTAGTAACTCCTCCACCCACAAAGACCGTAGGTGCGGTATTTTCCTGCGCCAAAAGACGCAAGGCCAATAAACTAATTAAGATTGTCGCGCGAAAACGCATAGAATCGGGGTTTGGGATGCAAAATACGAAAAGATGTGGGAAGAAAGAAATCAGTGGCCAGTAGTCAGTAATCAGTGGTCAGTAATCAGTAGTCAGCAGTCAGCAAAACACCTCATTAGGAAAATAGGATAGCAAGCAGTTGTATAAAAAAGGCAACTAACTACTGGCCACTGATTACTGACTACTGGCCACCGCTATCTATCTTCGCCACCAACTCAAACCCTAGGCTCTCAATTTTCAACCGAACCTCGTGCTTATTTTTAATGCCGACAACTTTGGCCGTTTGGCCCTTCAAGGCACCTGTATCGATGGTGATGAAATCTCCCACCTGTACCGATTGCCCGATGGCTTCCACCTCTAAATGCTCCGATAAAAACTGCTGAATCGCTAAAATCTCCCCGTCCTGAATGACCGCGGGCTTGCCCAACCAATACAAAAAATTAACCACCCCAAGCGTCCGACGAACAATCGGACTTTGTTTGGCTAAATCAATATTTACAAAAACATAGGAACGGAATAGGGGCTCTTCGACCCATTTTTTACGGTCCGACCACTGTTTGCGCTTTTTGCTGACAGGACAGTAGGCTTCTATACCCGCCTCCCGCAAACGCAAGGCCACCTTCTTCTCCATACGAGATTTCGTATATACCGCAAACCAAGCCATAACTTATAATCTAGCGTCAACTAACGACTTATCGAGAACCGATTTGATATCAAAAATAATGCCATCTGCCTGCTTCATGCTAGCAAATGGTAAACCTAAAAACTCCTGATGCGCCACCGTTAACACAATCGCATCATAGTTTGAACCTGGAGCAGCAACCAAATCAATGCCGTGCTCATGCTTCACCTCAGCCGCATTCGCCCACGGATCATACACATCCACATCCATGCCAAAATCTCGCAGTTCATGGTAAATATCCACCACGCGCGAATTGCGAATGTCCGGACAGTTTTCTTTGAACGTAATGCCCAACATCAATGTCTTCGCACCTCCAATTTTCTTGCCTTTTTGAATCAACAATTTGACCAATTTATTCGCGACAAAAATACCCATGTTGTCGTTTACGCGTCGGCCCGACAAAATTACTTGCGGATAATACCCCAAACTTTCCGATTTGTGCAATAAATAGTATGGATCAACCCCAATGCAATGGCCACCCACTAAGCCGGGTTTAAAATTCAAGAAATTCCATTTGGTTCCGGCCGCCTCTAATACCTCCGTTGTATCGATACCCATGCGATCAAAAATTAGCGCAAGTTCATTCACAAACGAAATGTTCACATCGCGCTGCGCATTTTCAATCGCCTTACTCGCTTCTGCCACCTTTAACGAAGACGCCTTGTGCGTACCCGCTGTGATGATGGACCGATACAATTGATCCACCCACTCCGCAATTTCAGGCGTCGAACCCGAAGTCACTTTTTTGATTTTTGTCAAGGTATTTACCTTGTCGCCCGGATTGATCCGCTCGGGTGAATAACCACAGAAAAAGTCGACATTAAAGGTCAATCCAGAATGTTTTTCTAGCACAGGAACACAATCTTCTTCCGTACAACCCGGGTAAACCGTCGACTCATAAATCACCACATCACCCTTTTTTAGGGCCTTTCCGATCATCTCAGAGGCTTTCAACAAAGGACTCAAATCGGGTTTTTTGAAATGATCAATCGGCGTGGGAACCGTGACAATAAACGTATTGCATGCGGATAAATCTCCGCGTTCCGACGAAAATCGCAATTGAGTAGAAGCCTTTAACTGCGCATCACTCACTTCCTGCGTGCGGTCATATCCCCGATTTAATTCGGCGATGCGCGACGCATCAATATCAAATCCAAGGGTTGGATATAGCTTTCCAAACTCCACTGCCAACGGGAACCCCACATAGCCTAAACCAATAATCGCAATGGATGGATTCATCTTTACTTAGTAAATAATTTCACGTCAGACTCCATCATATCTTTCACCAAAGCCGGCAAGTCGTATTTCAATTTCCAGCCTAATTGCTCCTTCGCCTTGGTTGGGTCGCCGATCAACAATTCAACTTCCGTAGGACGGAAATAACGTGGATCTACGGCAACCACTTCGGTTCCAATAGCTACTTGGTACAATGGGTTGTTGCACTTCGCGATTTTCGCGATTTCGTTCACGCCTTCGCCGCTGAATTCCACTTCAATGCCAACCTCAGAAAAGGCCATTTTGATGAAATCACGCACCGTTGTCGTGATACCCGTTGCAATCACAAAGTCTTCTGGCTTCTCTTGTTGCAAGATTAACCACATCGCTTCGACGTAATCTTTGGCATGGCCCCAGTCACGTTTTGCGTCTAAGTTTCCTAAATATATTTTGTCCAGTTGGCCCAACGCGATCTGCGAAACACCACGCGTAATTTTGCGTGTGACAAACGTCTCACCACGTAAGGGCGATTCGTGGTTAAACAAGATCCCGTTCACCGCAAACATATCATACGCCTCCCGGTAGTTAACGGTAATCCAGAAACCATACATCTTCGCAACCGCATACGGCGAGCGCGGATAAAACGGTGTTTTTTCGGATTGTGGAACCTCTTGAACTAAGCCATAAAGCTCCGAAGTAGATGCCTGATAAATCTTTGTTTTCTTCGTTAATCCCAACAAACGAACGGCTTCCAAAATACGTAGTGTACCGATTCCGTCTACCTGTGCCGTGTATTCCGGCTCATCAAAAGACACTTTTACGTGCGACATCGCACCTAAATTATAAATCTCATCCGGCTGTACATCCTGGATAATGCGGATGATATTCGTCGAATCACTTAAATCACCATAGTGCAAATGGAAGTTGGACGCCACATGTGGATCCGCATATAAATGGTCAATACGTTGGGTATTAATCAATGAGCTTCTGCGCTTGATGCCGTGCACCACATACCCTTTGCTCAACAATAACTCGGCTAAATACGCACCATCTTGTCCGGTAATTCCGGTAACCAACGCAACTTTTTTGTTCTCTGACATAATGAATTAAATAAA
>CANHKE010000198.1 GCA_947461155.1 Cytophagaceae bacterium
GCCCACTTAGATGCGACCACGGTATTGTCTCGAAAAATTGCTGAATTAGGTATTTATCCTGCGGTGGATCCATTGGATTCGTCTTCACGTATTTTATCTGCAGAGGTATTGGGAGATTCACATTATGATACGGCCCAACGTGTGAAAGAAATTTTACAACGTTACAAAGAGTTACAGGATATCATCGCAATCTTAGGTTTAGATGAATTGTCAGAAGAAGACAAATTGGTTGTATCTCGTGCACGTCGTGTTCAACGTTTCTTGTCACAACCTTTCTTTGTAGCAGAACAATTTACAGGATTAAAAGGCGTTCTAGTTGATATTAACGATACGATCAAAGGCTTTAATGCCATTATCGATGGAGAATACGATTACTTGCCAGAAGCTGCTTTCAACTTAGTTGGAACAATCGAAGATGCAGTAGTTAAAGGAGAAAAATTGATTGCAGAAGCTGCGAAATAAGAAAAACTATGTTTGTAGAAATTATTACACCCGATCGTAAAGTGTTTGCTGGAGAGGCTTCTGTTGTCACTTTGCCTGGCGTGGATGGTTCTTTTCAAATCTTGAATGATCACGCAGCTTTAGTGAGCACCTTGGAAAAAGGAACGCTGACTGCAGATAAAGATGTTTTTCAAATTGAGGGTGGTGTCGTAGAAGTATTAAACAATAAGGTTTTAATCCTTGCAGAAGGCATAAATTAATCAAGTATGAAACGTTTGGTGATCTTATTTCTTGGTTTAGGTTTGCTGTCCTCGTGTTCAGAAAAGACACAGTTGACAGGCTCATTAATGACATTGATCAAAGAAAACCAGTTGCCATTAGAGAAGATTCAGTTTTATAATGATAATGCTTTGTTCTTGGAGCGCGAATTGAATGCCTCTGATGCAAATGTGAAATCAGGTAAGGTGATGATTGTGAATGGTAAATCCATTAACCGTGTCAGCTTGGAGCCACAAACACCTGGTGTATTAGTCAAAGAGCAGCAAGATCAATTATTGATTTCATTTGAGGCTGGCGCAGGCATTGAAAAAAGTTTGCATTTCGCCCCTGTATTAGGTGAGCGTGGTGAATATTTTTATCAATTGGTAGACGATTCAGGAAGTCCAACGTTCTCTCGCCTATCCTACGATGGGAATAAATACCTGTTGTATAACAAGAAGAAAGTTCGTTTGCAGATTATGAAGTCGTCATTTTCGGGTCTGAAGGTTAATAGCAAACGGATGCGCGGAAATCGAATCAAATAAATTTGTTTAAAGAAATTTGGAAATAGGATGCTTGCATCCTATTTTTTTTTGTGTCAAATTTACTTTGGTATGCTTGCATACCAAAGTAAATTATGAAAGCAGAAAAAACAGTCGATTTCCAGATTAAGTCTAGTTGGTATGCCATATCGCGCATGTACAACACATTCTCCGCACAATTTGACATGACAATGGCCATTGGGTATGTGCTATTACACATTGATAAGGAAGGGACTTCTGCCACAAAAATCGCACCTGCTTTAGGGTTGGAATCGAGAAGTTTGACGCGTATGCTGAAGACATTGGAGGATAAGAAATGGATTCGTCGAGAGGCGAACTATTCGGATAAGCGCGTTGTGAAGATATTCTTAACGGATTTAGGCAAGCAGAAACGTGACCAAGCGAAGCAAGGTGTCATTTTGTTTAATGAACTTGTCTATGAGCGAGTTGGGGAAGCGAAAATTGCCGGATTTTTCGAGGTAATAGGTGAAATCAATCAAATTTTGGAGGAGGAATCGAGTACGATTTTTGAGTCCGTGTCAACTAAATTAAAAATAAAGCCATGAGTAGTTCATTAGCGATTAAGGGGGGAGAATTTTTAATTCGCTCTGTACAGCCTTCAGAAGTATTTATTCCAGAAGATTTCACGGAAGAACAAAAGATGATTGGGCAAACGTGTCTTGATTTCATTAAGAAAGAGGTGCATCCCATTTTAGATGAAATTGATTACGCCACAGACACCTCGGTGATGGTTGGCCTATTAGATAAAGCTGGGGCATTAGGTTTGCTGGGAACTTCGGTACCTGAAGAATATGGTGGATTTGGTATGGATTTTAATACATCAATGCTCGTTGCAGAGGCCTGCGGTGCGGGTCATTCATTTGCAGTAGCATTGTCGGCTCATACTGGAATTGGGACCTTACCTATTGTCTATTATGGTACGGAGGCTCAGAAGCAGCAATATTTACCTAAACTGGCATCTGGGGAATGGAAGGCGGCCTATTGTTTGACAGAGCCTGATTCGGGTTCTGATGCCAATGCCGCAAAGTCCAAGGCAACACTTAATGATGCCGGCACGCATTATGTGTTGAATGGCCAAAAAATGTGGATTACAAATGGTGGGTTTGCCGATTTGTTTATTGTGTTTGCCAAAATTGACGATGATAAGAAATTGACTGCATTTTTAGTTGAAAAAACATTCCCAGGCATTTCGATGAATGGGGAGGAGCATAAAATGGGAATAAAGGGAAGTTCGACGCGTCAGGTATTTTTTACCGACTGCCAGGTTCCGAAAGAAAATTTGCTTTTTGAGCGTGAGGGAGGATTTAAAATTGCGGTAAATATTTTAAATATTGGGCGGATTAAATTAGCGGCCGCGGTACTTGGAGGATCGAAACAGGTGGTGGATCAGGCGGTTAATTATTCAAATGAGCGGAAGCAATTTGGGCAATCGATTCATTCGTTTGGTGCGATACAGGCGAAGATTGCCAATATGATCGTGAGAATTTATGCTTCTGAATCTGCGTCTTATCGTGCCGGTCAAAATATAGATGAATCGATACTTGGTTTAAAAGCTGCTGGCATGAATGATGCAGAAGCGAAATTGAAGGGAGTGGAGCAGTTTGCGATTGAGTGTGCGATTATGAAGGTACACGCCTCTGAGGTGTTGGATTATGTGGTCGATGAAGGGGTACAAATTTTTGGTGGTATGGGATTTTCGGCGGAAGCGCCGATGGAACGAGCGTATCGCGACTCTCGAATTAATCGAATTTTTGAAGGTACGAATGAAATCAATCGTTTGTTGGCCATCGGAACTGTCCTAAAGCGGACGATGAAAGGGGAACTTGACTTAATGCCTGCTGCGATGGCTGTGGGTAAAGAAATTTTAGGCGTACCGGATTTTAATACGTCTGTTCCGGAAGGGGTCTTTGGCCGGGAGTATCAGGTGATTGCCAATTTAAAGAAGTCGATTTTAATGACCGCCGGTGCGGCCTTGCAAAAGTTTACGATGGCGATTGAGCAGGAGCAGGAAATATTAATGGGTATTTCGGATATGATGATTGAAGTATATGTGGCTGAGTCGGCGCTCGTACGTGTGGATAAGTTGATCTCACGGGATGGACAGGAAAAGCATCAAGTAGCTTACGAGTGCGCCATGGTGTATTTACATGAAGCGGTAGAGAAGGTTCATTATGCTGGGCGAGAAGTGATTATGGGCTTTGCGAAAGGGGATGAGTTGAATGTTTTACTCATGGGCTTAAAGCGTTTTACGAAAATAGCGCCAAAGAACTTGATTGAGGCAAGGCGTGTTATTGCACAGGCTGCAATTGCAAAAAATGGTTATATTTTTTAATTTTTTCGCTTTTCAGGACAAATTATATATTTTTGATTTTTACTTTTGCTTAAATCTTATTTACCCATAGTCACTTAACATTAATTTTATGAAAAAATTACTTTTAGTCTTGGCGATGATGCCGTTGTTCTTCTCGTGTGCGAGCAAGAAAAAGATGGCTGAATTGCAATCACGTTTGACTGAATTACAAACTAGCAGTGATCAAGCAGTATCACGCGCAAAATCTGATTTGGCTGATTGCCAATCTTTGACAGCAAGTCTTCAGGGAGAAATCAAGAAAAGAGATGCTGATTTAGAATCAAAGACAGCGGCTTTGAAATCAATTCAAGAGCAATTGGATTACATGAAGAAGACCAATACTAATTTGTTGGATCGTTTGTCTGATTTATCTGTTATTAACAAGTCGGGTGCTGAAAGTATTCGTAAGTCATTAGACGCATTAAACGAACAAGGTAAGTACATCAAGGATTTGAATTCATCTATTCAAAAGAAGGACTCAGTGAATTTGTCTTTAGTGATGAATTTGAAGCGTTCATTGGCTGATATCAATGACGAAGATGTAACTGTTGAGGTGA
>CANHKE010000199.1 GCA_947461155.1 Cytophagaceae bacterium
CCATTTTCTTGGACTCAGAAACGCTGACCTTGTTTGCGTATTTGGAAGCACCTGATTTGCGTGTGTTAGATAGTTTACCTGCGCAAGAAGTTATGCAACGTTGGTGGAAATACATGGGTGATATCATGCAGGTAAATTCGGATAATTCACCAGTGGCCATTGACATTCCCTCCGTATTTTATTTACTATAGGTTATGAAAAAGATTTTTTTATTTGTTTTAGTGGCCGTATGTGTAGCCAATGCCTCGCCAAATAAAAAACGGGTGTTGGCTCAAATGCATTTGGCGAACCGGTATTTCCAACTAAAATGGCCGGATGTTGGCCAGGTCATTGTTAGTCCGGATAAAACACGTCCGTCTAATATTTGGACGCGTGCGGTATTTTATGAGGGTTTAATTGAGTTATATAAATTGGATCCGCGTGCGCAAGATCTTACTTACCTAGGAGATTGGGGAAATTTTCACCAATGGGGACTTCGTAACGGAGCCAAAACACGCAATGCGGATGACCAAGCCTGTGGTCAAGTTTACATGGATTTGTTTTTAATGAATGGTGATTCTGCTCGGATTAAACCCATTAAAGAAAATATCGACAATATGCTCGTGACGGAAAAAGCGGATGATTGGTCATGGATTGATTGTTTGCAAATGAGTATGCCTGTTTATACGCGCTTGGGTGTGATTTATAAGGATCCGCGCTATTTTCAAAAAATGTATGACTTGTATGCGTATACGAAATATAAGCATGGTGGTCAGGGTTTATATGATCCGAAAACAAATCTGTGGTGGCGCGATAAGGATTTTGTTCCACCGTATAAAGAACCGAATGGGGCAAATTGCTATTGGTCCCGAGGTAGCGCGTGGGTATATGCCGCTTTAGTAAGAACACTTGATTTATTGCCAGCAAATGATCCGCACCGCGCGGAGTATTTGGCTGATTTTATAGCAATGTCTGAGGTGTTGCCGGAATTACAACGCAAGGATGGGTTTTGGAATGTGAGTTTAAAAGATCCTTCTAATTATGGTGGACCGGAATTAACAGGAACTTCCTTGTTTGTGTATGGGATGGCTTGGGGCGTTCGAAAAGGTATTTTACCTGCCCGAAAATACAATCCGATTATCAATCAAGCTTGGAATGGAATGACTACTTGTGTTCATCCCAATGGCTTTTTGGGGTTTGTGCAAGGAACAGGCAAAGAACCGAAAGATTCACAGCCTGTCACGTTTGATCATGTGCCCAATTTTGAAGACTTTGGTTTAGGTTGTTTTTTGTTGGCCGGGACCGAATTGTTAAAGGCCAAGTAGCGTACGCGCATGGAGGTTTTTCGATTTTTTATATCTTTGCTTTTCTTAACCTTATTTAGATGAAACGTTCAGTCATTGGAGCGCTTGTCGGCGGTCTCATTTTATTTCTCTGGCAAACCCTGTCGCAAGTTGCTTTTAATCTGCATGAGTCTACGCAGCTATATACGCCAGCACAAGATTCCGTACTAGTTGATTTGGCTAAGCGATTGGAAAAACCGGGTGGGTATATGTTGCCTCGTATGGCTCCGGGCCAACCGATGGAAGCGATGGAGGCGTTTACAAAAAATGCAACCGGAAAACCTTGGGCAGCTATTCGGTATTACGGGGCATTTGAAATGAATTGGGGGATGAGTTTGGCACGCAGTTTAGCCGTCAATATTTTTGTCGTTTTCTTACTCATCTGGATAATAAATCAGTTCCGATTGCCCACACAGCGATCCATTTTTATCCTATGTATATTCGTTGGCCTCATTGGTTTCTCAAATGTGGCCTATTTAGAACATGTTTGGTACCCCATGTTTGATATTCGAATTCGATTAGTGGACGCTTTGTTATCGTGGGGGTTATGTGGCGCATGGTTAGGGTATTGGCTGAAACGTCGGATTTAGATTTTCACTATGCGGTTTTGGTATTGGTTGGTTTTTGGAGTAATTGTTTGGGTCATTTATTCCCAATTACCCTTCCATCAAGATGAATTTTTGCATTTTCATTCGTTAGCTTATCAAAACCCAAACTTCTCTTTAAATCAATTTAAAGAAGGTTTTGCGGCTTATGAAAAGTTTTTCCCAGGGGACTTTTCTGTTTATTTCCCTTTTTTATACACAGGGAACTTACAAGGAATTTTATGGAGTCCATTTTATGCGATGCTGCCTATTTTGGAGGCAAAGGTGGTCTATTCTGTCATTTCTTTGCTTGTGATCGTAGGTTTTATATTACGGGTCTTTAGGTTATCGGCAACTGGTCAGTGGTTTCTATTTTTGTACATACCAATCTATGTAGCTGTTTTGCGCGATGCGGGTCCTGTGAATGTTGCGCTGATTGTTTTTATGGCTAGTTTATTTCTCCTAGAGAAAATAGCAATTCCTAATCGCTCTAACTGGGTCTATGTATGTTTGCTGGCTTTGTTGTGGTGCCTGGCCTTTTATGATAAATTGTTTTTTGTTTATTTGATGCCGGGTATATTGGTTTTTTCTTTAGCTCGGATCCCTTTACGCGTTTGGTTGAATCCAGAATTTATTGGAAAGATGGGGGTGGCGATTGGAGTATTCGCGCTGTTCGTATTGGCTTACGTCTTTGCTGATATTCGAGTGCGACAATATCAAAGTGCAGAATTATTTGATGTTCAGATTCCATTTTACAAGGCGATTACGACATCTGATGCGATGATATGGCTAGAGGATAGGCGATTAGTTTGTGTGACTTTACTAGCCCAATTTGATTTTAGCTTTTATGTATTGCGGCATTTGGAATACACGGATTTCGTGCAATCTAAGGTTTGGGGAGGGCTGCATTGGTTTGGAATTAGTTTTATGCTATTGCTTTTGTTGGAGAGCCGACATGCCGATCGCAAGGCTAAATGGTATTTAGGTTCATTTTTTGCCTTGGTTATTACTTTTTTGGTCTTAGGCAAAATCCGGTTTGGGCATCATACCATATTTCTCTTTTTACCACTCATTGGATTCTGGTTTGATGGGCGTACGCCAACCTATGGGAAAGCTTTACTTGTTTGGGTTTTATGCAATGTGAGCCTGACCGGATTGAATGTATTGGGGGCTAAACCCCATGTTTCATTACAAACGGATTACCGCGCATTGGTCGGTAAAACAAAATTAGTGCAGCCTGTAATCGTCAATTTTGATAGTTGGAATTACTATTACCTCCGTAATTTGGATTCGGATCAAGCGATTGTCACTTGGGTGGATTTGCGTGATTCCGTGCAAACAAATCGTTTGTTTGCTTTAGCTAAAAAAATGCGCCGACCAATTGTTAACGTATCGGGTTCGCAGGATGTATGGAATCAAAATTGGTTATTGATTCAAAATAGGGTAGATTCGGTTTCGGTTGATCAGACTTTTCCGGCCAACCCAATTAGTACACTTCGTATCAAACAATAGAAACATGTTAAAAAATTGCTTGACTATTTTAGCCATTTGGCTTGCTCCTTGGGTTGTAGTGGCCCAACAATCTGCTGATTATCCGCAAGATTATTTAAGTCCTGCTTTTCATGCCGGTCGGCGAGAAGCGTTTAAAAAATCGATGTCCGACAAGGGTGTAGCCGTATTTTTTGCCTCTCAGGTGCGCGTGCGCAATGATGATGTGGATTATCAATATGCGCAGAACAAGAACTTCTATTATTTCACAGGATTGCAGGAGCCAAATGCGGTTTTAGTGATGTTTAAGCATCCGGTTACCTTACTGAATCAAACGGGCACTGAATTTATTTTTGTTCAAAAGCGGGATCCATTGAAGGAGATGTGGACGGGTAAAATTTTAGGTGAGGCGGGTGTCAAAGCTACGTATCAATTGCAGCATGTCTTTGCGAATGATCAATTTACGGTCAATACCCTTGATTTGACATCGGTTGATTCCGTGTATTCGTTGTATCGGAATGAAGCGATTTTTACCAAATACAAACGTCGCTTAGATCCGTTGGCCCGCATGGCGACAATCTTAGATAGCAATATAGTGGCTTTAAATAAACCGCTGGCCACACGCTCAACCTTGAATACCTTGAGTTCATTACGCGGCATTAAGCAACCGGAGGAAATAGCGATTATGCGCAAGGCAACTACCATTAGTTCGTTGGGGCATCGGGAAGTGATGAAGGCTATTCATCCAGGGATGAAGGAATATCA
>CANHKE010000200.1 GCA_947461155.1 Cytophagaceae bacterium
CGTGTGTACAAACCTTGTTTTTCTAACGAAGCCTGCACCGCCATGCCGTTAATAACTGTGGCAAGCATTCCCATGTAATCTCCCTGTACGCGGTCAATGCCCGCTTTGGCAGCACTGGCGCCACGGAAAATATTTCCTCCGCCGATTACGATTGCTACTTCAACGCCTAAATCATGTACCTTTTTAATTTCTTCCGCGTATTGACCTAAAATAACGGGATCAATCACTTCATCTTTCGTAGATAAAGCCTCGCCTGAAAGTTTTAAGAGGATACGTTTGTATTTAGGTTCTTTCATGGAATAGGGGTGTTTGTCGTGATTTATGCGGTGCAAATTTAGAAAAATTATCGGCTAATTGGTAAAATTTTCCGACCGATCTTTTGCTTCGGCCAATTTCCACCACGGCAAATACGGTTGGTCATGATGTTCATAATGATAGCCAAAGAAATAACACGAGATAAAGGCCCACACATGATTCCGCGATTGACTCCGCGACTGCGTCTGATTGCCCGCGGCATGCTCCCCCCGATGCGGTAAATAGGTACCAAAAATAAATAATTGGAGCGTACTCAAAATCGCCGGCAGTTCCCAAAACAAAATCAAATTCCACATCGGAATCCACAATTTCAATATATTATACGTCACAGCCATCGCGAGGACTTGTTGCCACGTCACATACTGCCACATAAACTTAAACCACCACACAAAGAAATTACCCTGATGCACATCCGGATCGCCCACCGTATTCACATGGGCATGGTGCTCATGATGTTTTTTGCGTAAGACAGTGTAATTGTTGAAGGCAAAAAGAATCGTACAAAACCGACCAATCACATGATTTAACCAAGGGTATTCCACACTGACCACCCCATGAATCGAATCGTGGGACGTGATGAATAATCCGGTATATAAATGCATTTGTATCAGGATGCCGATGTAGGTCCACGGACTGGTGGGGTCGAACGGCCGACTAAGCAAATAGGCCAAATGGGCGAACCATAAGGTCACCAACAAAATGCCCCAACAAATTCCCTTGAATTTTTTTAAATTGCTCATGTTAAACCGTTGACTTCAAAATTAATACAATTAAAGATGAAAATTGTTTCCATTTTTATATTCCTTCTTTCGATTTCCATTTCTGTTTCCGCACAAAAGACCTTTTGTAATCCGATGAATTTGGATTATGGATTTACACCCATCCCTAATTTTTCGGAGCAAGGCCGTCACCGCGCCACCGCAGACCCCGTGATCGCCTATTTCAAAGACCAGTATTATTTATTCTCGACAAACCAATGGGGCTATTGGGTCAGCGCTGATTTAGTTGATTGGAAATTTATCTCACGTAAATTTTTACAGCCCTACCACAAAGTTTATGATGAATTATGCGCGCCAGCTACACTCGTATTAGGCGATAGTTTATTGGTCATCGGTTCTACCTATGAAAAAGATTTCACCTTGTGGTACAGCCAAAAACCACAAACCGATTCGTGGAAAGAAGCAGTACACGCCTTTACGGCCGGGGCTTGGGATCCTGCGTTCTTTGAAGACGACGACAAACGCGTTTATTTATACCACGGATCCAGTAATTTTTACCCAATGTACGGGCAGGAAATTGACCGAAAAACCTTGCAGCCGATTGGCGAAAGGCATGAATTGATTCGTCTGCACGATGATTTACATGGTTGGGAGCGATTTGGGGAATACCAAGACAACACCTTCCTAAAGCCGTTTATGGAAGGCGCCTGGATGAATAAATACAAAGGCAAATATTACTTGCAATACGGTGCGCCAGGGACGGAGTTTTCGTCGTATGGGGATGGGGTATATACGGCCGACAAGCCTTTCGGGCCATTCACCTATCAAGCACATAATCCATTTTCGTTTAAGCCGGGCGGATTTACGCGCGGGGCGGGGCATGGGGCAACTTTTGAGGGACGCTATGGCAACTGGTGGCATGTGTCCACGATTACGATTGCGGTGAAAAACAGTTTCGAACGTCGGCTGGGTTTATGGCCTACGGCTTTTGATGCGGATGGCATATTGTATACCAATACCGCGTATGGCGATTATCCACATCGGATGCCTACAACACGCACCGAAAATCCCCGTGACTTATTTACTGGCTGGATGCTGCTGAATTACAATAAACCGGTGCGCGTCTCGTCGAGTTTGGCGGGTTACAGTGCAAATTATGCGGTGGACGAACAAATGAAAACGTATTGGTCAGCGCGCTCAGCGAAGCCCGGCGAATTCATTGAATCGGATTTAGGTTTCGTTTCAACTGTCCGAGCGATTCAAGTCAATTATGCGGATCAAGATGTGGACTCCAGTTTTCTAGGTAAGATTCCGGGGATCTACCACCAATACGTGATTGAATCTAGTTTAGATGGTAAACGCTGGTCGGTGGCCGTGGATAAATCGAAAAACAAAACCGATGTGCCGCATGATTACATCGAACTAGCCAAACCCATCGAGGCGCGCTACATCCGCTTGACGAACCGCCACATGGCGGCGGGCAAATTTGCGATTAGTGGCTTGCGTGTATTTGGATTGGGGCATGAGGAAAAACCGTCAACGGTGAAGGATTTAATCGTTTTACGCGGCGATCACGACAAACGTAGTGCGTGGTTGAAATGGGGTCATTTGAAAAATGCGACGGGTTATGTGATCTATTCAGGCATCGCGCCGGATAAATTATATACGTCGGTGCAGGTATTCGGCGCCAACGAATATTACTTTAAATCCATGGACAAAGACCGCACTTATTATTTTCAAATCGAGGCATTTAATGAAAATGGAATCGGCACACGCGGGCCGGTAATCAAGTCGGAATAAGAATTTCTTGACCGACCGCGCAGGCCAAACAGCGTTTCTGCGTGCAGTAATTTTTATGCCATTGCAAGCTCGCTTGCGAATCGCCGGCGTGGCGCATCGGGCAATGGAGCGATGTGAAATGCCGGGTTATGGTATTGTTTTCGGGTTTCAGTTCGTGGAGCCAGCGCCGTGCTTTTTCAGCATAGCTTGTCATTTGTTTGCTTTCGGAAAAGGCAAAGAGCAGGGGAATTAAGGTGTTCATGCAAATGGATTCGAAGGCTCCTTGTCCCAAGCGCGTTTGATGGGTGCTGCTTTTTTTTCCGAAATGGGTGTGGGTCGACCAGTAGTCGATGGGTTGGATGTCAAAGAGCTGCCGCACCGTCTTTAAATCCTGCATTTCCAGCAAGAGTGAAATCAAGGAACAATTTGACCGCACAATTTCGGCGAATTGGGCCAGTCGGATGCTGGGAAAATTAGCCGGGCGGAGGCGCAGTAATTTCCAGTCGGAGATATGGAGGTAATTCGTCTGCCAGCCATGCTTTTTTTTCAAATGAATGTATTCCCGCCGTAATTCCCATTGATAGGGATCTCGGATGGGTTCCTCCAATAAACCGGCTAAACCAAATAAGGCTGCCTCAACCGCATAGGGCCGATCGCGGTAACGCAAGATGAGTTTGAGTGGGCAATTTTGCGCGAGGCGGAGCATGGGTTCCGCATTGAGCGAAAAGCCAAAGGATTTCGCGAGCGATTGGTAGCAGGTTTCTTCCCAGTCCATGTGGGTGGCTTGCAACAATTGCATGACGTGCGTTTGTTTCTCGCGTATCCGTTCTTCGAGGCAGCGATCTAGCATGCGGTGTTTGGCGGCTCGCGAAACGCTCGGGAAAAAATGTGCGCAGGCCATTTCGTTCGAATCAGCGATGTGCTCCGGAGTTTGCGAAACCCACGAAGACAAACACAAGGTTGGAATTTGATGCTCATTTAAATAAGTGATTTCCCGATCGTGCTCCCAAACGACATGCAGGATCACGTTTTCGTAGCTATGATCCGTGTGATGCCCATGCAAATGCCAGTCGGAGGAACGCACATGCAGTTCAATCGCACCTACCCAAAGCAGGTCATTGATTCGAATTTTGGCTTGTTGGAAATCCGCCCCCGCATGCGTATTCTCAATGCCAGGATGCAAAATATGCAGGGATTCGCCGTTCGTGAGCGTTAATGTTTTTCTGGAAAATCCTTGTTTTTTCCAGAGGTAGGCCATGGTAAGTTCGTTCATCGGTTGTGCTTGGATGAACGAATGTACGCGCTGGTTTAATCAGGTATTTGATAAAGGGATGA
>CANHKE010000201.1 GCA_947461155.1 Cytophagaceae bacterium
AACATCCAAACTGTCGCGTTGTTGTTCCAGGCTTAGATCCAAAGTTTGCGTTGTGGTGCTGTCGGCGGCCATCGGATACCACTGATACGCAGGTAATTCCAAAATCGACTGCGCGGAAACACGCTGAATACGATCCTCTAATAAATCACGATCTTGAAAATAGAGTTTATCCCCCACCCAATGAAAGGCAGACCAAGTCCCCGATCGTACCCGATTTTGCATCAATTTTCCTTGACTCAAATCCAATGAAACAAGTTCCTCGCCACTCGACTGTTCATGTAAAAAATAAATCAATGAGTCCGATTTGACTTGCAACGCATGTATTTTTCCAGCGTGCACTAGCAGCACACGGGGATTACTCGGCTCCTCCGCACGCCAATGCATCAGCACGGACAGGCCTTTGGACTTAATTATTTTCTGAGTGGAATCAACATACTGATCTGTCAAATAAAGGACATCTCCCGCTTGATTAAACCAATGCGCCTCCAGCTCATCCGAGGGATTCTGTGTAATCGATGTGAATTTATTCCGACGAAAATCAAAAATACCTAAGTCGATTTGGCCATTTCGTAGGGCACGCACCAGCATCCGTTGGCCATTTTCGTGCATCTCAAAATCCGTAAAATTCCAATCATTCAGATCCGTCTTCGCAATTAATTTAGCCGACATCCCGGTAATCGGAGCATATTGATTTAACCACGATTTTCCTTCTTTCGAATACAAAATGCTTAGGGCATTTTTGCTTGACCAATGCAAGCGGGGCGACTGGCTGGCGGCATCGCGCAGGGGATCCTTCAGGCCAGATTGAAATAATGAAAACCGCTTTTTCGTTTGTAAATTTTGAATCATTACGCGGTGCTGACCTGCATCTGCCAAGGTATAAGCCATCCATTTCCCATCGGGGCTGATGCGAAAACCGGCCAACTGCTCTCCTTGCATGCGGTCGCGGGAAATCAAATTTTCTGCACCACTAAATGCATTTGAATTCACGTCGAATTGCTTGGACTCCGATAAATAATAATTAAACCAATCCTTTAAAAAACGAGAAATTGGAATGCGTAAAGTACTCGCAATGCTAGATTGGTCATTCCGAATAATGCGCGTTAAATTCAAAATATTACCGATTGGCTGTAAACCTTGCGTTTTGGCGATATATGCCCAAATCGATTGGCCAATCAACTCCGCTTCTTTCCCTCGCGCGAGCGCCGGTTTACGAACTTTGTTCGCCGCGACCACTTGGTACATGTATTGATTCATTTCAGGCGAATCACCGTGCGCCACATAGGCCACAATTCCAGACGAAAACCAAGCAGGGACCGTTAGTAACAAGGAACTTTGCAACGCATCTTTGATACTACCACCAAACAATATATCATGTACGTAAACGCGCGCTAATTCTTCCACCAATTGGGTACGAAAATCAGCCAGGTTTGTGCGAAAAGCAATTTCAATTTTAAACTTATCCTGATTTTCCTCCTGCGCCTGTTTAGGGTCTTGAAAACTGATGCCACTATTCGACTGCAACAAATCTGCAGGGGAAGGGTACAGAAATATTTTTGCCTTTTGATATGGCGAATAACCTAATATCCGGCTAATGCGAGGAAGTTCAGCGTCCAAATATTGAATCGTTGCACGAGCAAAAGCTTCCTGTTTTCCGTAATAATAAACTTCGAAATTTTGATCCATTACATAGGACCAGCGAATTCGTTTATATTGAATGCGGGTTTTATCCCAAGCGCGTTGGCTCGGATAAAAATCCTGTGCATGCAATTCTGGGAAAGAAAGCAGCGTGGCAACAATCAAGAACAGATTTCGAAAAAACCGCATCCTCAAATGTAAGGATTTATAGCGAAAATAAATGCGCAAATCGACGAATTGAAACATCAAAAGGCAGTTCTTCTTCCCCTTGTATTTCACGCACGAAAGCGCGAGCAAAATAAGGAATCAAGGATACGCCCTTCGAACCAAAACCGTTGAAAATGCCAACTGGCAAATGCGGGTGCATGCCGATAAATGGCCGGCGGTCTTGCGTGGCAGGACGAACACCCACGCGTGTCTCCATAGCCATTTGATCCGTAACACCCATACCTATCAATTTACTGCGTAATTCTGCTTGCGCATCTGCAGTCACTTCGTTTGAGAATTCATCCCAGCGATAGGTTGCACCCACCTTAAATTGGTCATCTTTCAGTGGCAAGATGAAGCCATTTTTACTTAATATATATTCCTTAGAAGCTTGTTGTGATTGAAAAATCAACAATTCACCCTTCGCGGGCAGAAAGGGCAAATTAGCCCATAAGGGATTGTTTTGCCCATGAAATCCTTCACAAAAAATGACTTTGGCGAATCGTTCAGAGGGCGAAAATGCCCGCTCATGAAATAGACCTAAGTGCGTAAAATAGTCCCGTGATGCAAGAACGAGTTTAGATGCATCCACCCAGCCAGCTTGTTTAACCCAAACCCCCGCTGATGTCCATTCTAAATAATTATGGTCAATTTGAGCCTTACGGTCTTCCAGCCATGTCCGCATTTCAGCATTTGCAAAAGGCCGAAATAGGGGCATTGGGAAATAAAATGAGGTTTCGAGGCGCTGCTCAAGCGCCGTGTAAAAGGCAGGTAAATAGTCAAAAAGCGCTTCCGCGAGCCACGTTTTTTCTAATTTTCGACCCGTCACGGGATTGAAAATACCACCTGCGGCATGTGATGAAGTAAAATACGTGGTTGAATCATCCCAAATCTCAAAGGGAATCTGAGCCGCTAAAAAATGATGTGCTAAGATGGAGCCGGCTAAACCTTGGCCAACGATCAAATAGGGTTTATTTTTTTCCACCTTGAACCCGATGTACATGATCTAAAACAAAGTCGACCTGCTCATCCATGCTACGAAATGATGTATCTAAATCAATTGCATCGTCAGCCCGTTTCAGCGGACCCTCTGTTCGGTTGGAATCAATCTCGTCCCGCATGCGCAAGTTTTCAATAATTTCCTCCAAAGGTAGATCTTCTCCCTTTTGCAAAAGTTCCAATTTCCGGCGTTGCGCGCGAATATTTGGCTGAGCCGTCATGAATATCTTTAGTTCAGCCTGCGGAAAAACCACGGTTCCTATATCACGACCATCCATGACAATCCCCTTCTTTTCCCCCATTTTTTGTTGCTGCGCGACCATCGCATGACGCACAGTCGGTATAGCAGCCACCTGACTCACAATTTCCGAAATAAACATTTTCCGAATCTCCTGCTCCACATTCTCCCCATTCAAAAGCGTATCGGAGGCTTGTCGGCCTACATTAAACTCAAACGTAATCTCGATGTGTTTCAAGGCATATGCTATAGCATCAGGATCAGCCAAGTTCACATCATGTCGATGAAAATATAGAGCTACCGCCCGGTACATGGCACCCGTATCGATAAATGCATAATGCAATTTAGCTGCAACGCGTTTGGCCGTTGTACTTTTACCACAGGAAGAAAAGCCATCTAGGGCAACAATAATCTTAGACATTTTGGGCAATAAAGGATTGAATCGCATCAAAACAGGCCTGCGGTGCTTCATAAACACCTTGGTGGCCTACACCTGGCAAAATTACACATTTATGATGTGCTTTTATAGCTAAAATACTTTCCGTAGGAATAAGCGGATCGGCATCTCCCTGGATAAATAGAAAAGGAATGGTCGTCTCGCGCAAAAATGCAGTAAAATCAGCGCGGTCGCGCATGGCACGTGTCGCGGCGATTAGGCCTTCTGCCGACAAATCTTGATACTGCGCCATTAAACGTTCCATCAACGCTTTGTTTTTAAGCACAAATTCGGCGGCAAAAAGATTGGACACAAATGACTTGATAAAAACGGATGCGCCAAATTTGGCGATAAATTCCGCCGTTCGATCGCGGTTGACTTGCTTTTCAACTGTATCTGGAAGCGCGGTGGAATGTAATAAGATTACTTTATCGATGCGATCGGGAAATTGATGTGCCATTTCGAGCGCTATATATCCCCCCATGGAATGACCTACGATGGTAAATTTTACGTCTTCAGGTAATGAACCAATAATTTCACGGGCATAATCAGCAATCGATTTTGCTGCATTCCAATGCGCAAAAGAAGGAACAATCGGTTTTTCAGCCCACGAAAATTGTGG
>CANHKE010000202.1 GCA_947461155.1 Cytophagaceae bacterium
AAATTGGTTACGCGCATTTGAACGGCCACTTCGTTATTCGACGAATTAATGATCGAACCTACTTGTTTGTTGACCGCATCAATGTCCTCCATCGGTGTCTTCGAAAAAAAGGATATTTCTCCTGACTGCGTAGTAAATAATTGAGCACTTACTTGGCAAGACAAAACCAAGAAGAATAACAGGATTGCGTATTTCATTATTTTTTGATTTTGGGCTCAAAGCTAAATGTTCGAGCCATGTTGAAGCCATAAAAAAGATCCCCATTTTCCCAGGTTCCGATCGTTTGGCCAATAAAATGTTTTTCAATCATTCCCCGCGAATTAGTCACATGCAATTGAAAAACGTGACCACCCGTTTCAATGTCAAACCCAATCGCCAAGGAATTGTGATACGGATATTTTTGTCCAGCGGCCAATTCATAAGTCGCCTTGTCAATCAAATTATAGTAGTATTCCGCTGAAACGCTCAAGCGATTGCTCAATTTATAGCGCCCGCCAAAACCCATGGATGCTTGATTGTTTTCCATGTAAATCGTCTCCGCCAAATTCGTATGAAATAGCGTGGGCATTAGTTGCAAGGATAATTTGTCCGAGAATTTGCGAGCAATCAGCAGCTGTCCCATAAAGGTCTGACGTTGCAAATTGTCATTAAACCGCATAACCGTACCTGATTCCATCGTATAGCCCGTCTTCATGGTATTCGATGCCACACTAGCATAGGCCGTTACCGTAAACGGCACTTTATTGGATTGCCGAATGAGTTTGTATTTAGCGTAACTATCATAGGTCTTTTCGATCGTGGACCTGCCAGCCCCAATCAACAAATTGTCCGTGAGTGCGTATTCTAATCCCAGGCGAATGCGTGCCTCATCCAATCCAAGAAAGTTATCAATGAATCCCGAATTGATCGCACCAAACCGGTGCGAAATCCAGAAATTTAAATGTTTCTTAGCAATGGTTTCGACTGTTTGACCATTGATCAAACGAGATGCCTTGAAGGTAGCTAAGGTATAATTCGTTTGTTTGGCATCTTCCTTTTCCAGCATCGCCATTAAATCGTCTTGTGCCGACAACGGAAATGCCATCAATAAACCGCAAAAAAGAATAAAAATCTTATGCATACACACGCAAAGAAGTGCCCGAAAGCGATGTTTGATAGGAAGTCAATGACCTGTTTGCCACCGATAATGCTGCCCCAGCCGTGCTAAATGTTGCCCCATGTGCTGTGCAATAAAATTTTGATCCATTGTACATTACCTGTGGCTTTCCTTCGTGTGTGCAAATTTGAGTCACCGCAGCAAAGCTGGTAGCTGATACACGTGCTATGACTACTTGATTGTAAATCACATATTTGCCAACGGTATTTAATGCACTGTAGGCGGCTTGATTCAAATCTAACGTGAAATCCACGGCAGATGCAGGGCTTACTGATTCGTTTTTACATGAACTCAAACTAGTCGCGCCGCAATAAACTGCGAGTAAAGAGGCACCTTTAAATCCAAGTGATTTGAGGAATTCGTTGCGTTTGATTTTATTAGGCATTTATTTAAGGGTTTATGTGTTAGCAATTTAACTCCTTTTTAGGTAATTTATTGTGTCAATTTTCCTGATTTTCATCAACATCGACAACTTCGGAATTTGTGGATACGTAGGGTTTTGGAAAGCAGATATAAACAAAAACGCTGTCAAATCATGTAGACCTTTGACAGCGTTTTAACTTATTATCTATTTGAAACGTTTATGGTCGTACCCGAAATACCATCCCTGGATTTTCTGTGGCCACATATAAATAACCATCAACACCCATTTTGACATTACGCATTCTACCTAAATTGACCAATACTTTTTCCTGCTTTACCACTTTGTTATCCTTAATGACGCAGCGATTTAAGTAATTAAAACGTAAGGAACCCACCATCAAATTACCCTTCCAGGCTGGATATTTATTGCTGTCAATAAAGGCCAAACCCGACGGGGCAATCGAAGGAATCCAATATGAAATCGGTTGCTCCATGCCTTCTTTTTTCGAAATGGCGGAAATCGGTTTTCCGTCATAATTGATGCCATAGGTGATCGTAGGCCAACCGTAATTTTTGCCCTCTTGGATGATATTAATTTCATCCCCACCGCGCGGACCATGTTCCGTTTCCCAAATCGCACCCGTTGTTGGGTTTAACGTCAAACCCTGCGGATTGCGCTGACCATAGGAGAAAATACTTGGATGCGCCGATTTCGCGAAAGGGTTGTCGGCAGGTATCCGACCATCATCATACATGCGGTGAATTTTACCGTTGTCATTATCTAAGTTCTGCGGAAATACTTTTTCCATTCCGCGTTCTCCCACACTGAAAAATAGCATACCTTTTTTGTCAAATGCCAAACGCGATCCAAAATGGTGAAACGTTTGCGTATAAGGTAATGCTTCAAAGATTTCTTGACCTTCTACCCACGCATTATTTTTAATCTTTCCACGCACAATGGCTGTCGAAGTTAAGGTTTTTCCACCTTCCATTTTGAATTTGGAATAGGACATGTAGACCCAGCCGTTTGTTGCATATTGTGGGTGCAAGACTACGTCCAACAAGCCCCCTTGTCCTTTAGACATCACTTCCGGAGTTCCTGAAATAAGCGTTTTTTGTTTCTTCTGATCCACTAAGTATAATTTACCGGCACGATCTGAAATCAAATAATCAAGATTCGGTAATTGGGCAAATCCCCACGGACTATCAAATCCAGTTGCAATTGTATCCAATTCCACACGCATACCTTCCGATTGAAAGACATTCGAAGTAGGTTTGTTGGCAAATTTATATTGTTCTACGCCGGCTAAATTTTCAACGATTAAATCCGCTAATTTTTCAATTTCCTTCGCAGAAATAGTCTCTTTCCAGGTAGGCATACCTAATTCGGGATAGCCATTCGATATACTTGCCAAAATTTGCGCTTTGGTGTTGCCGTGTTTCCATTGGCGATCCACAAAGGCTTCTACTTTTTCACCGTGGCAAGATGCACAATATTGGGTATATGTTTTTTCTGCAGGTGCTTCCTCGCGTGGTTGTGTACGCAAAGACATCATGCTGATGGATCCTACGAGCAATGCGCTCAATCCGATTACTTTTATTTTCATGGTTGATTGGTTTGAAGCCACTAAACTACTGAAATTTTCACAATTTTAATATCTTGATTATGGGGGTTAATCCATACTTTTACACAAAACCTAGCACCATGAAATTAACATTACTATTTAGTTTAATCTCGCTTGGCCTTCTCGGTCAGACACCTAGCTCAACCTGGCAGGCCGTAGACGTACTTACCAAAGGGACCAATCGGCATGAGAGTGCTTTTGTGGCATGTGATGGTATTTTTTATGCCATGGGTGGACGTGGCAAACGTCCAGTGGAATCGTATGATCCCAAGCAAAATCGTTGGGATTTTGTCGCCGATGCCCCATTTGAATTTCATCATTTTCAGGCAATTTCGTTCCGACATGAAATCTATGTGATTGGGGCGATGACCGGAAATTACCCGCATGAGAAGCCACTTGCCAATATGTGGATCTTTAATCCAAAGACTAAATTGTGGCGTGAAGGGGCGCCCATGCCAACTGATCGCTTGCGTGGTTCAGCCGGAGTGGTGGCGTATAAAAATAAAATATACCTCGTTTCGGGCATTCAAGATGGACATTGGGATGGCCATGTCAACTGGTTCGATGTTTTTGACCCTAAAACGAATCAATGGAAAAGTCTAGCCGATGCGCCGCGTGCGCGTGATCACTTTCAAGCAACGCTGGTGGGGGATAAGCTTTACGTCGCGGGCGGTCGGACTTCACATGCTTCTATTAAAAAGGTGTTAGACGAAACCATTGGCGAAGTAGATGTTTACGATTTTAAATTGGGCCTATGGTCAACTTTACCAAACTTACTTCCAACTCAACGCGCCGGCACGGCATCTGTGGGTCATTTTCCTTACCTCATTGTCATGCTGGGTGAAAGCATTGTCCAGCCCGGTGCCCATGCGGAAGTAGAAGCGCTAGATGTGCGGACCGGCAATTGGGTGAAATTCCCATCTTTATTGCAAGGCCGTCACGGTACTGGCGTCGTCTATCACCAAGG
>CANHKE010000203.1 GCA_947461155.1 Cytophagaceae bacterium
CACCTTCACCTGCCGATACACGTTTGAATGCTTCTTCTGGGTTTATCGATTCGATTTGATCAAATTCTTTGCCTGAAGCTTTCCAGGCAGCAAAACCGCCTTTTAAGTAACCAATCGTAAAGTCATAACCTACGCGAGCTAAGCGCGTGATCACTTCCTCCTCACGACCTTCATCCGTCACTAATAAGATTTCTTGCTTAATGTCGGGAATCATCGCACCCACCCACGGAGCAAAAGATCCATCAATGCCGATGTTAATGGAGTTAGGTACAAATCCTGCTGCGAAAGTTTGTGGATCGCGTGTATCCAAAATCAACGCACTAGTTTCGTTAGCTGCTACCTCGAATCCTTCTGGACTTAAGGCATGCTGACCACGCTCTAATACTTTGTCAATTGAATCATACCCTTGAATGTTCATCAAAACGTTCAAAGGGAAGTAAGCAGGAGGAGCAACTAAGCCCGTTAATACTTCTTTTTTGAATGCTTCTCTTGTTAAAGCTGGATTCAAGGCATAGTTCGTTTTCTTTTGGTTGCCTAAGGTATCCGTCGTTTCTTTACTCATATTTTTACCACAAGCCGAACCAGCGCCATGAGCAGGATATACGATAATATCATCCGCCAGCGGCATGATTTTATTGCGCAATGAGTCAAATAAATGACCTGCTAAGATATCTTCCGTTAAATCAGCTTTTACTTTTTGTGCTAAGTCTGGGCGACCTACATCGCCGATGAACAACGTATCGCCAGAGAATAAGCTCGTTTCCTTGCCTTTTTCGTCGATCAAAAGGAAACATGTCGATTCCATGGTGTGACCTGGTGTATGAATGACACGGATCGTAGCGTTTCCTAATTTAAATTCTTGGCCATCTGTTGCCGAAATGCACTCAAATTGGCAAGCTGCATTGGGTCCATAAACAATCGGCGCACCTGTTTTGGCAGATAAATCAATGTGACCCGAAACGAAGTCGGCATGAAAGTGTGTCTCAAAAACATACTTAATTTTAGCTCCGTTTCGTTCCGCTTTCTCAATGTATGGTTGAACTTCACGAAGTGGATCGATGATAGCAGCATCCCCATTATTTTCTATGTAGTAGGCACCTTGTGCCAAACATCCGGTATAAATTTGTTCTACTTTCATTAGGTGTTTAATTTGCTGAGCATGCTATTTATTTGATTGGAAAGGCGATTTGTTGGATGAGAATATACATTCCCATCACTAAAACGAACCAGCCAAACCCTACTTTTAATTTATTTCCGTCTATTTTTTTACTGATCAGATCGCCGATGAAAATGCCGCAAATGGCAAGACCCGTTACAGTCAACAAGAGGTTCCAATCGACAGCCGTATGTCCCAGGTCACCCGTGAAACCGATTAATGACTTTGCCGCGATGATGAGTAGGGAAGTCCCTATGGCTTGTTTCATCGATAATTTGGAAAGCATCACTAATGCTGGAATGATTAAAAATCCACCGCCAGCGCCCACTAGGCCAGTTAAAATGCCTACAACGGCACCTTCCAACAAAATCATGGGGTAGTTAAATACCTGCTTTTCCGCTACGTAATCTTCTAATTTTTCTTTTTCACATTGCTCACATGTCCCTCGAATCATGGATATAGAGGCGGCAACCATCAAGATGGCAAAAAGCACCATCATGAGAATGGATTTGGTGACGATAAAATCACCGAGACTACATACTTCGGAAGGAATTATGGGGACAATGAATTTGCGCGTGGCATAAACTGCTGCGATGGATGGGATACCAAAGATGATTGCAGTCTTTACATTAATCAATCCTTGCTTGTATTTTGGAATGGCGCCTACGAGTGAACTAGCACCTACAACGAACAACGAATATGCCGTAGCTAAAATCGGATCTACTCCAAATAAATAAACTAATACGGGAACTGTTAAAATGGATCCACCTCCTCCAATGAGGCCCAGTGATACACCAATAAGTAACGAAGCTAGGTATCCAATGATTTCCATTCTGCTTTTTATGCGTTTTGTTGATGCAAAGGTCAACGAATCAACTCACTAATTTCGTGATTTATATCACAGACTCTTAAGGTCAATAATTTCAATCTGTGTTTTATTGATTTTGATATGTCCCTTCTCGGCTAGTTTCTTCATCAGTCGTGAAATGACTTCACGTGATGAGTTTAATTCCGAGGCAATATCCGTAAACGAAACCTTGATCGTATTACTTTTTAAGCTCTTTTGATGTTGTTTTAGGTACCACAATAAACGCTCATCCAAATTACGGAAGGCGATATGATCCAATGTATCCAATAATTCTTCGAAGCGTGATCGGTAGGTTTCCAGGACAAATTGATACCAAGATTTGTATTTGGAGGCCCATTCGTCCATTAATTCAACGGGTATCGTAAGTACCTCCGTGTCCACCAAGGCCTTCGCCATGATTTGACTATTCAGATTTCGGGAGGCGCAAGTCATGGAAATCGCACAAGCTTCACCGGGGTGTAGGTTGTACATAAAAACCTCATTCCCCTCGTCATCCTCGCGAAAAACCTTGATGATGCCTTTCGTAACGATGACCGCTGAGCGTATGCTTTGGCCGGTTTTCATGAGAAAATCATCCGCATGGAATTTGCGGATTACGCCGACTTGCTGGATTTTCTTTTTTAATTCGGGCTCGAAATTGGTTAATAAGTCTGTTTCCATAAGCTTTGGAGACGCGATATCTCGCGTCTTTTCCCCAGACTGAAGTCTGGTGTTACTCGTTAATATGTTATCACTTTTTTCTCCCGACTACTCTCCATCGCCGCATCGATCACCCGCATGCTATTGATTCCATCTTGAACAGAAACAGCTGGTGTCGAATCGCCGCGTAAAGATTGATAAACATTTTCATAAAAGGCCATAAAATCACCTTTTTCAGAAACCACCCGATCCGGATTCGCCCCATCTACATGAATCAACCCATAATCCGATGGACTATCCAATCCCCAATCCTTTCCTTGTGGTTTTTGACCGGCGTCTAGATCGATCTCTTGTCGGTCCGAACGCGTTTTAATAAAGCTCCCTAACTTCCCATGCAATTGAAACGCCGGAATCGGAGCTTTGAAATAATAACCCGCTTTCAAACGCACTCGCATTTCGGGGTAATACAATAGTATCTCAAATAAATCTTCTACCTCCGTACCCGGACGTGTTTTTCGTAAGTCGGCAAATACATGTGTAGGTTTCCCAAACAAATACAACGCCTGATCAATGATATGCGGTCCCAAATCAAAAATAATGCCTGCCCCTGGGCCGGGAACTTCCTTATGCATCTTCGGGGATTTGATGCCGTTGAATCGGTCAAAATGAAATTCAGCTTCCACAATTTCGCCCAATTGACCTGATTCCAAGACTTTTTTTACTGTTAAAAAATCTGAATCCCAGCGGCGGTTTTGATAAACAAAAATATGTTTTCCAGCCTCCTGAGCAATTTTCTGTAATGCGAATGCCTCTTTCGTTGAGTTTGTAAATGCTTTCTCAACCACAACATGCTTGCCAGCTTTTAACGCTTGAGCAGCATATTCGAAATGCGTGGGGATAGGGGTGTTGACGATAATTAATTCAATGTCAGCGTCTCGTATCACTTCGTCGAGCGAATCATAGGAGTACGTTCCGGAATAGGCTTTTTGGATATTTTTTTGACTACGTTCGTAGGAGCCCACGAGCTCAAAGCCGGGATGAATTTCAAGGAATGGGGCGTGGAAGATGCGGCCCGACATCCCATAAGATAATAATGCGGAAGGAATTGCTTTCATGCAGTAAAAATAAGAAATTTAGTGCTTTGAACTACAAACCTATTCCAATGAAAAAATTACTCGTTTTAGCGCTAATGAGTTTTGGCGCATATGCACAGCAACCGCTCGTTTCGCATATCTACACGGCCGACCCATCTGCTCACCTCTTTCAAGGAAAAATCTTTATTTATCCATCGCATGACATCGACGCAGGTGTCAAGGAAGATGATATGGGAAGCCATTTTGCCATGAATGATTACCATGTTCTTTCACAAACGACGCCTGCTGGCCCGGTGACAGATCACGGGGTTGCGTTGAAATTGGCAGATGTTCCATGGGCTGGCAAG
>CANHKE010000204.1 GCA_947461155.1 Cytophagaceae bacterium
GTGATGAAGTCGGGTCGATACAACGAAGAAGGAAAATTTTTACCTTGGATTCTGCGTATCGCCCACAACATGGCGATCGATCATTTCCGGAAGGAAAAGCGTTATCCAACGATTGTGTTAGAGGACGGGTCGAAAGTGTTTAACAGTTTTGAATTTGCGGAAGACTCGGTGGAGGAAATGCAATTGAAGGCGGATCAAGTCGCGAATGTGCGGGAATTGATCAAGAAATTACCTGATGAACAACGTGAAGTGTTGGTCATGCGGCATTACGAAGACTTAAGTTTTCAAGAAATCGCGGATCAAACGGGCGTGAGCATCAATACTGCTTTGGGAAGAATGCGTTATGCGCTGATCAACCTGAGGAAAATGCTAAACAAACAAGAGATTGCCTATGACGCAAAGCTTTACCCCAAATGACCTCATTAAAAATTTGTATGAGCCTGAATCGGGCTTTTCCCAAAATTTATCTGCCGAAGAACGCTCGGAGTTAGCGTCCTTTCACCAGGTCAAAAACGCATTGGATCAGGCGGCCTATCAGCCATCGGATCGTGTGGTCGATCGCATTCTCGCGTATTCAAAACACAAAGAGACGATTCAATCTTAATCTTGAAATTGTTTCTTAATTTGCATGAAATTCAACGCATGCAGAAGAAGGAACGATTTCAAGCTTTTATCACGCATTTTTCCACTTCATTTCCTGAGGCGGAAACGGAATTGCATTACCGTAATCCATTTGAGTTATTGGTCGCCGTGGTGTTGTCGGCGCAATGCACGGACAAGCGCATCAACCAGGTTACACCGGCACTATTCAAGCGATTTCCGGATCCTCGGGCCTTAGCGGATTCGAGTGTGGAAGAGATTTTTTCCTATATACGTTCGGTATCTTACCCGAATAACAAAGCGAAGCATTTATTGGGATTAGGCCAAAAATTGGTCGATCAATTTCAGGGAGCCATTCCGGAAACCATCGATGACCTACAGACCTTGCCGGGCGTGGGCAGAAAGACAGCCAATGTCATCGCGTCAGTCATTTACAATCAGCCGGCGATGGCGGTGGATACGCATGTGTATCGGGTTTCGAGGCGTTTGGGATTGGTACCACAGACGGCAAAAACGCCATTATTGGTTGAAAAAGCGTTAATCCGGCATTTGCCAAACGATATCATTCCTCGGGCGCATCATTGGTTAATTCTCCATGGCCGTTATGTATGTTTGGCGCGCAAGCCTCATTGTGAGGCCTGTGCGATTACGCATTTTTGTGCGTATTACGCTAAAAATAAAGACGCATGATGGAAGGCCTTGGTGTGGTGACGGCTCTATTGGGCGTATATTTTTCCATGAAGCGGATGTGGATGGCTTGGGTGTGGAATATTATTTCTTCTGGGGTTTATCTCTATGTTTTTTACACGAACCACTTATATGCTGATATGGAATTGCAGGGCTTGTTTATCATACTCGGTTTTATAGGCTTATTCGCATGGAATCGGTCGGATCACAACTGGCTTGCGGAACGGTCAACTCGAAAAAGTATATCCCTAGGCGTTATTTTTTCGGTGGTATTTGGCTTGGGTTTGGGCTACGTGCATGAGCGCTATCTTTCGGATGCGTCATTTCCATTTGTGGATGGTATTTTGGCGGGTTTGAGTGTTTGGGCGACTTGGTTAGCGACAAAGAAAAAAATAGAAAATTGGATCGTATGGATTGGGGTGGATTTGATGTATATTGGGCTATATCTACAGAAAGAAATGTGGGGAACGGCTTGTTTGTATGCGGTGTTCATTGGGCTTGCGTGGCAGGGTTACCGCGAATGGTCAATCACCTTAAAATCAATTGATTAAAAAATAATACACGGAACATAACGAAATCAACGATATAAATTTATCTTTGCATAAGAAAACAAAACTACAATTACAAGTACTTGACTATTAGTCACTTACACGTTTTATTTTATTATTTTTATTATGGCGAACGAGGAAAAATTACGCTATTCTGCAGAAGAATTAAAAGAGTTTGAAACTATCATTCAAGAGAAGTTGGCCGATACCAACGCCGAGTTAAAGTATTTGCGAGAAACATTACGAAAAAAGAATGATTCGGGTACGGATAACACATCGGGTAACTCGAAGGTCATGGAAGATGGGGCGGAAACGCAAGAGAAGGAAAGCATGAATCAGTTGGCCGTTCGCCAGCAAAAATTTGCGACCAACCTGGAGAATGCATTAATGCGCATCAAAAATGGCACATACGGCATTTGCATCGAGTCCGGCAAATTGATTTCTAAAGAGCGTTTGCGTTTAGTACCGCATACACAGCATTCGATTGAGGCAAAGTTAAAACAACGGTAGATGGGATTTTTCGAGAACAATAGGCTGGTAGAGCTAATTACCAATTACTTGATGACGCAGTTTGAGATCATCAAATTGGATATTCAGGAGCGTTTAGAGGCCTTATTGGAACGAATTTTCAAATTTATCATTATTGCTTTTGCCTTCGGGATTGCGGGTATTTTTGCCTTAATGGGCATCGCAAATGGATTGAACCAGTGGCTTTCAAGTGCCTATGTGGGGTATTTAATCGTGGCTGGAATAAGTTTATTGGTGGGACTGGTTTTAGTCGCAAGCTTTCGGGCTCCCCAATCAGAAAAAATGAGTGAAGAAGTAATCGAAGATGAGTCAGATAACTGAGAAAAAAGAGGCATTAGAAGCAAAGGCTTTAACCTATCAAAAAGAATTAGTTGAGGAGATTGCGGATATTAAGCAGGTCGCGAAAGAGCGCGGCGGCCAAATCCTTCTAGCGGGGGGTGTTCTTGCAGGTGCCTACATATTGTATTCGTTGTTTTCGGATTCTTCTAAAAAGTCGGAGAAGAAAGAATCTTCATTGATCGGAAATACGCTGACATCTTTTGCGGTAGCCGTAGCGCTGTCTTATGCGAAAGATCAGTTAGTTGATTATTTGAAAAAGCTAGAGGCTGAATCTGCCCAATAACCGCTACCTTTGGCAATCCTCCAAGGTTTGCCAAAGGTAAGGGGGATTAGTTCTCCATTAAATACGCCTTAATAAACTCATTAATTTCACCGTCAAGTACCGCGTCCGTATTGGAAGTTTGGTAATTCGTGCGGTGGTCTTTTACCCGCCGGTCATCTAAGACATACGATCGGATCTGCGAACCCCACTCAATTTTCTTTTTACCCGCTTCTACTTCCGCACGTGCGGCGTTGCGTTTATCAATTTCGATTTGGTATAATTTCGATTTCAAGAGGCGAAGGGCCACTTCTTTATTCATGAGCTGCGAACGTTCTTGTTGGCACGCAATAATAATCCCCGACGGCTTATGCGTCAAACGCACCGCGGTTTCGACCTTATTCACATTCTGTCCTCCTGCGCCACCAGACCGAAATGTATCCCAGTCGATGTCGGCCGGATTGATCTCAATCTCAATCGTATCATCTGCCAACGGGCAAATGTACACGGAAGCAAATGAGGTGTGTCGGCGCGCATTCGAATCAAAAGGCGAGATACGTACGAGGCGGTGCACGCCATTTTCTGATTTCAAATTTCCGTAGGCAAATTCACCGTCGACCTCGATGGTCACGGATTTTATGCCGGCCACGTCGCCTTGATTTTCATCAACTAAACGCACTTTAAAGCCATTTTTCTCCGCCCACATGTGGTACATGCGCAGCAGCATCGCGGCCCAATCTTGCGATTCGGTGCCACCGGCGCCGGCATTGATTTCCAGGACGGCGCTCATGTTGTCGCCTTCTTCCGACATCATTTTGCGAAATTCGAGGGATTCGAGCAATGCTTCGAGTTTGCTACCTTCGGCATCCACTTCGGCTTCGGTGGCTTCGCCCATCTCCAAAAATTCCCAGATTGTTTCTAGGTCATCTTGCGCGCTGGACAATTGGTCGAAACCGTCGGTCCAAAACTTGAGTCCTCGCATTTCGCGCATGGTCGCCTCGGCTTTGTCGGGATTATTCCAAAATTCGGGATCTAGGGTAACTGTCTCCAGTTCGGAGATTAAATATTTCTTGTGATCGTAGTCAAAGATACCTCCTTAAAGCCTCTATTCTGGCTTTCAGGTCATTGAA
>CANHKE010000205.1 GCA_947461155.1 Cytophagaceae bacterium
TATATGAAATACAAATTAGAAGATTACATCCTTTTTGAAAACGAAGACTTTATTGTCATCAATAAACCTTCGGGAATCGCGACGCTAGATGAACGAAAAGATGATTTTGCACCCAGCATCTTGCGCATTGCGAAGGTTTATTCAGCAGATGCGCAAGTGGGACACCGACTAGACAAGGAGACGACCGGAGCATTGGTCATTGCCAAAAACCCAGAAGCCTATCGCCACATCTCCATGCAATTCGAGCATCGGGAAACAGCGAAAAGATACCATGCCGTCGTCGAAGGCATGCATGACTGGGATGGCATGCTCGTTAATTTACCCATCCTGCCCCTCAAAGACGGAAAAGTGATTATTGCCCGTTCAAATGGAAAACATGCCGAAACTTGGTTTCGCACCCTACAAGTTTACAAAGGCTATACGCTCGTCGAATGCATGCCCATCACAGGTCGCATGCACCAAATCCGCATTCACCTAACTTGCCTACATGCGCCCATTGTCGCCGACGAAATGTATGGTGGAAAAGATGTGTATTTGTCAGACCTCAAACGCAACTTCCATCTCAAAAAAGATACCGAAGAACGCCCGCTTATGCGCCGCGTCGCCTTACATGCCCATAGCCTAAGCTTCAAATTGATGGATGGAAGTCCGATCACCGTAGAAGCACCCTATCCGAAAGACTTCAATGTCTTGGTAAAACAGTTAGCGAAGTTTTCGTAAATCAGTTTTAATACATGTATTTTCGTTAAAATTAGTGCACATTTGTGAGATGAAATTTTTGACGCATTGGATTTTATTGGTGTTGTTAGGAACCTTAGGATATCTAGGGGCCCAACAGACAGTTCCGACTGCGGTGTATTCAACTCAAAAAAAATCAGTTTCCAAACAGAATCTTCCTTCACAAACAACATTTGATTTCGAAGTCGTAGAAGAAACTGAGGACGATTTTCAAGAGCAAATTTCTTCGAATTTACCCACCACTGAACCGAAAATCATTTTCGGATTTGCCTATCTATTATTAATCTTTACGGCAATTCGCTTTGGTCAATCATTTGACCGCAGAACACCCATTTATTTAGCCTTCGAAAATCTTCGAATTTAGACCCATCCGGTCATTTATTCCCCTTTTTATCACTGGGCTAAACGCCCAAAATAGCCTTTAAAATGAAAAAAACATTGCTATGGGTGACCTTACAGGTCATGACTATACCCTATTTGTTCGCACAGACAGCTGACAATGAATTACTAAAATTCAAGTTAAACGAAAGTGGCTCTCACTTTTTCCAAGCTACTTTTTTAAACCAAGTTTGGATTAGAGCCAATCAAAATAATCCAGGGACATCCATTGAAGGCGAAGCGCAAGCGCAATCCTTCGATATCGGTTTACGCAGAACGCGCATGCAACTGTTTGGCCAAATTACGGACCGCGCTTTTATATACTTTCAATTCGGCCAAAACAACTTTAATGCCCAATACAATTCGACCGGAAACCGTAAAATTGCCCCGTTTTTTCACGATGCCTTGGGGGAATACCGCATCTCCGATAAAAACCAATTGAAAGTTGGCGCTGGACTCACCATCCTCTCAGGTTTATCGAGATTTTCGCAACCAAGCATTGGTACAATCAGCACCTTAGACGTTCCGGTATTTGCACAAACGACCGTGGATCAAACAGATCAATTTTCGCGCAAATTAAGTGTGTATGCGCGTGGGCAAATTGGCCATTGGGATTACCGGGTGGCCTTGAGTGACCCATTCCCGATTTCGTCGAATGGCCAGCCAACACCAGGCTTGAGTACGGTGGCCAATTTCACTCCGAAGGGGCATCATTTGCAACAAAATGCTTATTTGATGTATCAATTTTTTGATCAAGAATCCCACGTGACCCCTTACATGACCGGGTCTTATTTGGGGACGAAAAAAATTGCCAACATCGCCGCTGGAATTATTCACCAATCAAATGCTACCTGGGTGAAATCGGCCGTAGGAGATACGGTTTACCAAAAAATGATGCATTGGGCCATTGAAGGATTTTTAGATATGCCATTAAATTCAGCTAAAAAGACAGCCATCAATGCCTATTTGGGATATTTCAATACCAATTACGGGTCGAATTATTTACGCTATAATGGCATTATGAATCCGGCGAATGGAACCACATTACCAGCGAGTCAAACAATCAACGGACAAGGGCCCGTTTATGGTAATGCTTATCCGATGTTTGGCACGGGCCATGTTGTTTATACGCAAGCAGGATACTTACACAATCACATAATGCCCTACGCCAATGCCACGTGGGCATCATATGACCGACTAAATGGTTTAGCGACTTCGACGTATTCCGCGGGAATGAATTACTATTTACAAGGAAATAAAGCAAAGTTGAGTCTAGAATGGCAGAACCGACCAACCTATCAGGTCAAAGGTGCTGACCTACAAGCAGGCCAGCGGCAAAATTCATTAACACTGCAGTTCCAACTATTTATTTAGAAACAAAACCACATGAATTATACCAAGGCGATTTTTATTTGCCTGATCACGTATTGGGCCATGCCGGCCTTTGGCCAGCAAAATTTTTTCAATGTGCCGAGTTCGGATATTACACCCAAACATGCCATATTTGGCCAGCAGCAGTTGAATTTAGCTGCTTCTTCGATTCAATCCAGCACAACGATGTGCTATGGATTAGGGCATGATTTTGAGGTGGGGGTTAATCTGATCGGTGTTAATTATGATTTTAAAAATCAATTGACCACGAACACAACCACGCAACCGTATTCGCCAATGTATGCATTCAATGCGCAAAAAAAAATAACATGGAACGAGCATATCGCTATGGGAATCGGAGGGCAATTGGGCACCAATCAAGCCTTAATGGGTGGTAGCTATTTATACGCGAATGCGATTTATAAAGACGAAAAAACAGGAACGAAATTAGTAGGAGGCCTCTACCGGACTTCTGATGGTTATTTTGGTCCGGAAACACGAAATTTTAGTGATCATGCGGCATTGAAAAAACTGGGCATGCAAGTGGGGATTGAAAAGAATCTTTGGCACGAGCGATTGGTATTTCAAGCGGACTTCATCAGTGGAAGACATACCTTAGGCGAATTAGTCTTGGGTGGGGCGTATTACGTGAGTAAACATATGGTCCTTTCAGCTGGATATCAAATCCCAACCTTCCATAGCAAATCGATCGATGCCATCGTTGTCGAATTCACTTGGGTGCCTTAATCGAATCTTTATGTCAGTAATTGTTACCATTCTTATCAAAGATTCTGTAAATTTGCAGCCCTGGCTCCGTAGTTCAATGGATAGAATGTAGGTTTCCGGTACCTAAGATGAAGGTTCGATTCCTTCCGGGGCCACAAAAGGCTTTCTTTTTGAAAGCCTTTTTTTATGCCAAAAAATAACCCCATCTCGCGACAGGGCTATTCCATTTTTATAAATTAAGTAATTAGGGTTAGGTATTCGCCGCTAGAACAAGCTCATCTTGATGAATCAAAATAAGCAGCTTCTTCGCCAAGCCGCAATAGGCCCTAGGCCTCATTTTGAATTGAGCCATTCAGTAATTTTTTCAGCCACTTGACCACAAATTACCTAGCTTTGCAACGCTTCTAATGAACCTACATGTTTAAATTTTTGTGTGCGCTTTTATCCCTTACTTGCCTCGGAATGAATTTCCTAGTCGCGCAGCAAATAAGCTTTCACCAGCTCCCCCAAGACCTACAACTCTACCCGCGAAACGCACAAAACATGGCCAACATACCCATCAGTGGGTCCATGCGAGCAGGTACAACGGGGTCAGTTTCTGTACTGATTAAAAAGGCCAACAAACCCTACGCTTACGCCAAAACCGCACTAAAAACTAACGGTTACTTCAATGTGTCTGTAGCGATTCGCGCGGAATTGGTAGAATATCAACTCGACGTGTATTGGGTACGTGGTACCGACTCCTCCTTCCTCGCCCACCGCGAAAATATCGTCGCCGGTGATGTTTTTTTAGTCAGTGGACAATCGAATTCCTATACCGGAAAAGACCATCCCAAAGTGTATAA
>CANHKE010000206.1 GCA_947461155.1 Cytophagaceae bacterium
ACCTACATGCATTTAGTTGTTGACATTGGAAATACAGACATCGTCTGTGGATTTTACACCGATACCGAGTGGAAGGTGATTTTGCGTACACCTACGCATCAGCCATGGAGCGCGATTCGGATGGAGCATTGGATTCAGAAGGAGCTCACCGACAAAGGTTTTCCGGAGTTTACGGTGCAATCGATTTTGATTAGCTCGGTGGTGCCTTCAGTGTTGACACAAATTCAAAAGGGTTTAGAGCATTGGGTAGGGTATCCCGTAAAAGTCATGGGGCCTAAATTATATGCCACATTGCCCATCGAGGTGATTAGTCCGGATGAAATCGGGGCTGATTTGGTGGCGAATTCGGTGTATGCGCACGCGAATTATTCCTCAGATGTTTTGATTGTTGATTTTGGAACGGCGCTGACATTTACCTTAGTGGATGCACAAGGAAAGATGCAAGGTGTTTCGATTGCCCCTGGCTTAAAAACGGCAGTAAAATCCTTGTTTTCTGAGACGGCTCAATTACCTGAGGTGCCTTTGGAAATGCCCAATTCGGCATTAGGTCATGATACTGTTTCTGCGATTCAATCAGGTATTTTGTGGGGGTATGTAGGCATGGTGAAAGAGATGATTGCGCGCGTAAAAGAAGAACGGGGACCAGGCGTGAAAGTAATTGCCACGGGTGGATTATCTTCGATATTGACCCCATTAGAATCGTATTTCGATGAAGTAAATAAATTAATCACATTAGAAGGGTTGCGTTTGGTCGCCCAAAATTAATATGTCTAGCCCACGCGAACAGGGATTTTATTTCCCAGCTGAATGGCATCCACATGTGTCTACTTGGATTACGTTTCCGCACAATGATCATTCCTGGCAAGGGGATAAATTGGCGCACATGTATCCGGAATATTTTGCGTTGATTCGTACGATATCAGCGGGTGAATTAGTCAATATTCAAGTAAATGATAGCGATTTAGCGTCATTTATTCAAAGCCAATTACCCCTTTATGGGATTGATGCTTCACAGATTCGGTTGCACATACGCCCAACCAATGATGCGTGGTGCCGGGATCATGGTCCTGCATTTTTGGTACAATCGCATGGTGATGAGCGCATGATTGTGGACTGGGAATACAATGCTTGGGGCGGGAAATATCCGCCTTTTGGAGATGACAATGCATCGCCGAAAGCCATTGCGCAGACTTTGGGTTTACGTGCAGTAAGTCCCGGAATTGTGATGGAGGGAGGTTCGGTGGATTTTAATGGAGCTGGAACGGTGTTGACATCTCGTTCGTGTTTATTAAATCCAAACCGGAATCCGCATTTGAGTCAAGCGGAAATCGAACAACGGCTTTGTGATTATTATGGGGTCCAACAAGTCTTATGGGTTTCGGATGGGATCGTCGGAGATGATACGGATGGTCACATTGACGACACCGTTCGGTTTGTCAATGCGCATACGGTGATTGCGATGGTGGAACCACGGGTGGACGACGAAAACCATGCTGTTTTGGCTCAAAATCTAGTTGAATTAAAGGAAATGCGTTTATTGAACGGAGAAGCTTTGCAAATTATTGAAATACCCATGCCGGATCCGGTGGTGATCGATGATTTTCGGGCGCCGGGTTCGTATGCCAATTTTTACATTTGCAATGCGGGGGTGATTGTGCCCACGTTTGATTGTCCGCAAGATGCGTTTGCCTTAGCGACATTGACACAATTATTTCCAGATCGGCCCGTTATAGGTCTTTCGGCAAAACAGATTATTTGGGGGCAGGGAAGTTTTCACTGCTTGACCCAACAAGAACCTCAAGCGAACGCATGCGTGTAATTCTCGTACTTGTATCGGTGGCCATGCTTTGGTCTTGTGCCAAACCTATTGTCAAAGCACCTGTTGCACAAACGCCTGTTTCGCCGGTTAAACCTGTTGCCAAAGAAGTTCAATTGCATTTGCATTCCATTACTGCGCACGATTTGCAAGAAAATTTAACCATGCGGGATGAGTTACTGATTCAGGTTGCGGTCGTTCGCATCGTGGGTGATCAGGTTTTGCCCGTGGAGACAAAAATGATTTATTTGGGTCAGGTGGCTCAGGGCCAACAAATTTTATTGGATACAGTGAGACTTAAAAGTGCCACGATTCAGCCCGATGAGCGTGTAGGCGTCCAACTTTCCTTGTGGGAGGTAGACGATTATGCGAAAGATCAGGCGTTTGTGCACCAATTAAATCAAGTCAGTGGATTGGTGCAAATACCCATGGCGTTATTGGAATGGAGCAGTTTGTCGAATCCGGTTAGTTGGTTTATCTGGGGTGCACGGCTCGGTAGTATTGGATTAGATTGGTGGGCAAAACGAGATTTAACCGATTTGTTGGGTGTTTCCGAAATTCAATGGGCCTACGCAGATATGTCCAAAGGGACTTTGGTTCGATATAAGCGGGGTAACTGGAAGGGGGGTAAGCGTGGGTTGGGGGCGTATCAATATGGATTTTCGTATGAGATTCGTGTGAAGGATTCGTTCCGTTAGCTCTGTTTATTGGTTTAATATGCGTAGTTTTGTTGCCTTGAAAAATAGTATGATTCGACGGATTGTCTTTTGTTTATTGGTTTCTTTATCTGCGGTGGCTCAGGTCGAATACCCGATTACGTTGGGTTCGAAGCAGATTTCGGCGAAGGCTTTCGTGAACGACTACCGTAAGTTGTTGGAGAGTGATAGTATCAAAGCGGACAACAAGCAGAAATTTTTATCGGACTACATCGATTATCAGCTGAAGTTAATTGCGGCTGAAGAGACTAAAATTGCCAATACGCCAGGTTTTCAAGACGAGTATCAAAGTTTCCGTAAGGAATTGGCGAGTCCGTATTTGATTGATAATGAGAAAACGGAAACTTTGGTTCGGGAGGCTTATGCGCGCTTAAAATTCGAGAAGCAGATTGCTCAAATCATGGTCAAGGTCCCTGCGAATCCATCTGCTGCGGACACCTTATTGGCCTATCAAAAAATAAGTAATATCCGGTCGAAGTTATTGGCAGGTGAGGCGTTTGATGTCTTGGCGAAGAAATATTCCGAAGATGACTTATCTGCTCCGAAAGGCGGTTCGTTAGGGTATGTGACGAGTTTGCAATTGCAATATGCGCTGGAGAACGCGGTTTATGCCTTGGAGGTGGGGGCTGTTTCGCCGATTGTACGAACGGAGACCGGTTATCATTTAGTTAAGGTGTTGGCCATTCGCCCGAATCAAGGCAAGATTCGTTTGGCACATATTTTAGTTTCTGTTCCTGTGAATGCAGCGACAAACTTGCAGGTGGATGCGAAGAATCGGATAGACCAAGTGCAGAAATATTTAGAGAAGGGGGATGATTCGTTTGAATTGATTTGCAAGAATTATTCGGAGGATCCGTATTCCAAAGGCCGTGGTGGAGAATTACGCCGCTGGTATTATTCTTCTGATTTGAGTGAGGAATTGCAGAGTCAATTATTTTCGATTCAAAGATTGGGAGATTATACGGTGCCTATTCGAACTAATTTGGGCTGGCAAATTTTCAAATTACTCGATAAAAAACCGTTGTTGAGCTATGAAGAAATGGCGGAATATATGCGCCAAAAAGTGATGACTGATCCGGAGCGTATGGCGATGATTCGTCGGTCATTTATGACGCGCGTGCGCGCTGAGAACCAAGTGGTCGTTGTCGAAGCAGCGAAAAAGATAGCTTTAGAGCGCTTTGTGCAAGACCGGGTAGGAGATGAATATTATTTGAAAATGCCTTTGGTACAGATTGGAGCGAAGAGCTGGACGGTACAGGATTTTTATACGTTTATCATTGCGCAACAAAAGCGCAAATTGAAGGCATTGGGTTATTTGCCATCCGTGCCTGAATCGGAATATTTGGAGGAGTTTGTCGATAATCATACGATGACTGTTGAAGAACAGCATTTAGAGACGAAATACCCTGCGTTTCAGGAGCAGATGAAAGAGTTCTATGAAGGATCACTTTTTAGTAAGATTGTGGAGCGTGAGATTTATGAGCCATCCTTGGATTCGTTGAACCAGCAGGCGTATTTCAAAGC
>CANHKE010000207.1 GCA_947461155.1 Cytophagaceae bacterium
ACGTTTATTTGGCTTTAAACAAACGTATGCATTTGTTTTTGGCAAGATGTTTACGGATCCGATCTGGTGGTTTTTCTTGTTCTGGTTGCCTTCGTATTTCAGTGAGCGTTTCCATTTGGATTTGAAGAAGCCGAGTTTGGAATTGATTATTGTGTATACGGCAACGACGATTGGTAGTATTGGTGGTGGCTGGTTATCTGGTTATTTGATCAATAAAGGGTGGCCGTCATTCAAGGCGCGTAAATATTCCATGTTGGGCTTTGCACTAGCTGTTGTCCCGATTATGTTGGCGCGTTATTGTGAGAACATCTGGCAAGCGGTCGCTTTGATCTCGTTGGCAGCTGCAGCGCATCAAGCGTGGAGTGCGAATATTTATTCGATTGCGACGGATATGTTCCCGAAGAAAGCGGTTAGTTCTGTGATTGGAATTGGGGGTATGGCTGGATCAGTAGGTGGTATATTCTTCCCGATGATTGTGGGATTCTTGTTAGACAAATACAAAACGGCTGGCGATATCAATGATGGTTACAATATCATCTTCTTGTTATGCGGAAGTGCGTATGTATTGGCTTGGGCGATTATTTATACGCTTGCCCCTAAATTGGAAACAGCGAATATCGATTAATTGATATACTTTTTTTAGGCTCCCGGCGTTAGCTTTGGCACACCTTCAAGGTGTGCCAAAGCTTAGGAGTTCTAACATTCCTTAAAGATTTCATAATAGTTCCTTAATTAAGGCCTGATCTTGGACATGTATTTTTGTTAAACGAAAATACACGCCATGCGGCCAACCTACAAGACAATCGTCATCTCCGACTTACACCTAGGGAGTAAAGGAGCAAAAGCAAAAGAAGTTAATGAATTCCTGCGCGCAAATTCCTGCCACCAACTGATTCTCAATGGGGATATCATCGATGGATGGCAATTAAAAAAAGGGGGTTCGTGGAAAAAGAAACACACGGGATTCTTTCGTGCGGTGTTAAAAATGATGGACCGTTTTGATACAGAAGTCATTTACCTACGTGGTAACCATGACGACTTTTTGGAACAAATCTTGCCCTTGAAAATTGGTAAGCAATTCTCGATCCGTCAAGATTATATGTTGGCCTCCCACGGTAAAAAATATTTCATCACACACGGCGATATCTTCGATAGCATCACCAGCCAAATGAAATGGCTTGCTTATTTAGGTGACATCGGTTACACATTCTTATTGTGGTTAAATAAATGGTATAATCAATACCGCACCTGGCAGGGGAAACCGTATTATTCCTTATCTCAAGTCATCAAACAAAAGGTGAAGGCTGCCGTAAATTTCATCTCTGATTTCGAAGAGAAACTAGCGGAATTGGCGAAGGCAAAAGGTGCTGACGGAATTATCTGTGGCCACATTCACAAAGCTGAAATCAAGCAAATTGACGGGATCACTTACATGAACTCAGGGGATTGGGTGGAGTCATTAACTGCCTTGGTGGAGACGCATGCTGGTGAATGGAAATTAATTGATTATCCAAGTTTTGATTTAAAATCTGAATTATCAGGCATATGGGCAGATTCATCTTTACCGTCCAAGGAGAAGGTCGCGGTCATTTAACGCAAGCCATTTCCTTCACACAAATTGCACGGGAAGCTGGACACGAAGTGGTCGGTTACGCCGTAGGTTCTTTCCAAGGAAGAAAAATACCCGCCTTTTTCGCCCAGTTTATAGGCGACACCCCCCTCATTCAATATGAAAGCCCGTCGATCAATTACGGCAAAGGGAAGTCGGTGCAATTAGGAAAAACCGCCCTTCAGGCCTTCACGAAATTTGGCACCTACTGGAAAAGTGCGACCCAGCTGGGTGAATTCATTGAGGAATTACAACCGGACGGAATCGTCAATTTCTACGAGTCGATTACGGGTTTACATAATCTGAAGACAGGGTCTAAAATTCCGTGCATGTCGGTAGGCCATCAGTATTTATTGCTAAGTGAACATTTTGAATCAATCCCCGAAAAGGCGTTTGATCGGTTTTTGCTAAATATAAATACGAAAATCACGGCGATTGGTTCCCGCAAATTATTGGGTTTATCCTTCCGCTCCATACCAAATGACACAAAGCGTAATATCATCACGGTTCCCCCTCTATTACGTCAGGAAGTTAAATCGATCCAGCCGCAATCCGGCGAAAGGTGGTTGGCCTACTTGACCCACTACCGACTAGCGGATGAAATCATGGCCTGGTCGGCACAAAATCCGGAAGTGCAATTGGATTGTTTTTGGGATAATCCAACGCGAAAATCGGAATATCAATATTCAGATTCGTTAACATTTCATCCAATCGATGCGGAAAAATACCTAACGAAAATGACGCATTGTACGGGCTTAATTTCAACGGCTGGATTTGAGTCTGTGGCTGAGGCCATGTACTTGGGCAAACCGGTGATGATGGTTCCTGTCCCGAATCACATTGAGCAAATGATCAATGCGCATGATGGCGAATTATCCGGCGCGGGTGTTCAGGCACGGACGTTTGATTTGACCGTTTTTAAAGACTATTTACCGAAACACGAATCGGTTCAAGATACCTTCCAGCATTGGGTGGCGCAAGCTAATTTTGCCTATCAAATGACGGATTTAATTCGTAAGCCAGCGGCAGAAACGAACGTAATCAGTCCGCGCAATGAGGGCGGATTGTCAACAAGCTGGTAAAAGATCGTTTAATTTAATGATGAAGTAAATGCAAAAAGCCGAAGGAAATTTTCCCTCGGCTTTTTTAAAGTTCAACTAAAAAACTTAGAAAGTATAACGTGCTCCTGCTTGCATCTGCCATCTAGACCCTAATTGATCAACCGAATATGGCGTGGTTGGAACGGCAAATTTATATGTCGGATCAGCCGATGTACCTGAGTTCACGCGAGACAATCCTAAACTCGCAGTCGAATTAAAGGTATTTGGCGAGAAGTAAATGCGCCCCCAATCTTTGTTTAATAAATTCGTTGCATTGATGATGTCTAATGAGAACTGCAATTCGTGTCCTTTAGCCATTGGAATGCTATGTGAAATCTTCATATCCACGGTTGTATTCCAAGGAGTTCGTCCTCCGTTACGCTCGGTAAAGTCTCCTTTCCGTGTGCTCAAATATGAATCTGCATTGATGAAATCCATATATGCTTTCGCTTGCGCGGTAGAAGATCCTAACTTCGAATCTGATACTAGGTAACGTGCCGCTTCCGATTCATCTTTAAATACATAAGCCAAACCAGCCGCTTGTGGTGTATTTGAAATGTTTCCATTAACAAATCCCCACGTAAATGGCGCACCTGATTGAGCACTAAATACTCCGGAGATCGTTGTCGATCCTGCCTTCTTCCACGCTTTCGTGTAACCAAATTGACCAATAATCCGGTGACGAATATCAAAGTTTGAGTAAGACAATACTGGGTTATTGGGATTCAAAGATTGATTCAATTGCCAATTCGACTCCATTGAATTTCGGATACCATTCGTTAAGTCATAGCTTTGACCGAAGGTATAAGCAGCCATGAAGTTGAAGCCAAAGTCGTAGGCTTTTGTAACTTGAGCAGTTAAGCTATAACGGTGGCCTTGTGATGTATTTGACAATTCGTATGCGTTAGCGAAGGCCGTATTTAATTTTTGCCCCGTTGCTCCACCTGATAAATAAATTGGCATTTGACGCTTCACATCATAGCTGTAATATCTAACGGAATCCTTCAAGTTAACCATCTGGAATTTCAAGTCATTCAATGTCTTTGTGAAGATTCCTTCCAATGTAATTTTATAGCCATTAATCGTATGGTCAACGGCAAAACTACTTCTCCATACCTGTGGCATTTTGAAATTGTTAGCCATCGCATCTACCTGCGTTAAGCTTTTCTGTCCGTTTGAAAACGCAAAGTTTTTGGCACCTACTTTCAATACATCACCAACGTTCTTGCCAGCTACGTTGTTTACGTCAAATGCTCCAAAACCAACACCATCATTGTAGAAAGCGTAACCCAACCAAGCAAACGGAATACGGCCCGTAAATACACCCGTACCA
>CANHKE010000208.1 GCA_947461155.1 Cytophagaceae bacterium
GATTGTGAACGCCATTGTATCGTAGGTAATCATAATAAATGGCGTCATCACCAGGAACCACAGGAACGAATTTCTCGTCCAAAAGTGGCATATTAAACTCCTTCGAAAGCCCGATAACAAAGTCGGCAGGCGACTTAATAATCGCATTGTAATGAATGGAATCAAAGAAATGTTCACTCGACAATAAGGTCCGAAGCACAGGGAGTATCTCAAATTTCGCATCCCGGAAGATTTTGGCTAAAGGCGTAATGATTAACTCTTCAGTGGTGGCGTCGATCATCGGGTTGACGAAGAAACCGTAGATGCGCCGACAAATATATTTGGCTACTTCATCTGTTCCGAAAATCATATCGATTGCCTCACGCAATTCCCCATCCGCCCGATCCGGGTTGTTGGCCCCTGAAATCTTGCGATTTCCGTAGAATTCCGAAAATTGTTTATCGCCTGTATCGTGATTCCAATAGCCATTGGATACTTCTGCACGTCCTTCGTTGCGATTTGCTTTATCCCAATCAAAGTACCAGCCTGTCAGCAAGCGAGCCATTTCCGCTACATCACTTTCGGTGAATTTCGAATTAGGTCCTTTGCCTATGGTAAATAATTCTTGCAACTCGCGCGCATAATTTTCATCCGGCGCATTTTTATTATTTTGATTCCCGTTTAAATACACCAGCATGGATGGATCTAATGTAATCTGATAAATCAAATCTTTGAAATTGCCCAAAGACATTTTGAATAGCGTATCCACATATTGAAATGCATTCTTTGCCATACCCGCATTTTGAATGGAGGATACCATCAAATTATGGTAGAACAGAACCATTTGCCAGTGGATCGAAGTCTTTTGGTTCACAAACTGCTTCGAAAGCCAAGCCTTCAATGACTGCGTGCGCATGCCGGTTAAATTACCGTTATCCTTGATAAATTCTGGAGCTGTCACCCATACGGCACCTTTGGGCACATCCGCCTTAACCACCTCAGGATTGTCGGCTGCTTGCAGATAATAGTCATTTATGGGAAGCGCAAATGGCTTCTCCGGAGTGAGCAATAAATCGATGCTTTGTTTCAAGGTAAATCCCTTGATTTCCTGATAACTCTTGTAACTAAAACCTACCAGCGCGCGATTAATCAAATGCATTTTTTGCGCCTTACCGAATTCACCTACATAGGGAGAAAGACCTTTCGAAGATCCATACGTACGATCTTTTCGGATTCCCACCGTCTCTAAACGAATGTTTTCCTTGGTAAATAAATCCACCAAATCGGGCGTAATGACCTTTGGTATTTTCTCGTTTGCCATTTAAATTTCCTAAATAAGTTGTTTCTTGCGTCCATGAAACGGAGAAACTTCATTCAACATCTTTGTCCCGCGCTATCCATCGCAGAGATTGCCTTTTTAGCTAGCTGCCAAAAAGAAGATGAGCCTATGGCTCCCGCAACCACTGAGGAGGAAAAAGAATTTCAACGAATTTCTGCTTTGTTTAACGCAGACGGCTTTTTCCAAGAAGGCAAAAGTGTTTACGTCAATTTAGCGCACAAAAACTTTGTTAAGTTAAGTGATATTTCAAGTTTTAGCAACATCATCGAGGCGGGCATCCTCCTGTTAAAAACAGATGAAACGACCATCAAAGCTTTCAATAATTGCTGTCCCCACCAAGGTGCTCGTGGTTCATGGGTCTATAGCAATGGCCGTTTCAAATGCGAAAACCACGGAAATTCCTATAACACAACCGAGACCAACCCCGTAGCCTGCGACTCAAACAGCATCTCGGGCGGACTTGTTCGCTACCCAGTCACGCTGTTTAAAACTTATTTAAAGGTCACGAAGTCTTAAATAAGCCGACCATTCCCTAAGTATTTGTAGGCCATCTACCCATTAACTCCCATTTTCGCATCGAATTCCTAGTTAAATAACAAAGCCGCTTTCTTTTTTTAGGAAGTGGCTTCTTTTTTAATCCGACCCAAGTCAAGATAAATCCGTAATTTTAGCGTTCATTCCCAGCAACCATGCTCACAATTGCCATTATCGGTGGAGGTGCCGCCGGATTTTTTGCAGCCTTATCCGCCAAGCAACATCATCCCGATGCCCATGTGCGCATTTATGAAAAGACCTCTAAATTTTTAGCTAAAGTCAAAATATCCGGAGGAGGTCGCTGCAATGTGACTAATGCTACATTTAACCAACGCCTCCTTTCGGAAAACTACCCGCGCGGTGAAAAATTCCTCCGCAAAGCGTTCGAACAATTTGATGCGAAATCAACGGTCGACTGGTTTGAATCCCGCGATGTGGCGCTGAAAACCTATCCCGATCAATGCATTTTTCCATTGGCCAATGACTCCCAAGCGATCATCGACTGTTTCTGGTATGAAGCCCGAAAATTAGGCGTTGAAATCGTACTCAGCCAAGGGGTGGAGGGCATAAAATGCACCGAAAAGGGCTTCCAACTGCATTTTAAAGACTCCGAAGAAATAGTAGACCGCGTGATTGTGACCGTGGGTGGCCAACCGAAATCTGCGGGATTGCAATGGCTCGCAGATATCGGTCACCGCATCGTCCCTCCCGTTCCATCCCTGTTTACGTTCAATATGCCTCAAGATCCCATCCGGGAATTAATGGGCATCGTGGTAGAAAAAGCGAGCGTTCGCATAGAAGGCCAGAAATTAATTGGCAAAGGCCCATTGTTAGTCACCCATTGGGGCATGAGCGGACCAGCTATTTTACAATTATCTGCTTGGGGTGCACGGATTTTGGCTGAAAAACAATACCAATGTTCGATCCTCGTGAATTGGTTAGATGATGAAAAAGAGGAAGCTTTGCGCGCTCACATCAAATCAATCCTAGCCACGCATGGATCGAAAATGATCAGCAACCACAACCCATTCCCGATGCCGAATCGGCTTTGGTTATTTTTACTGGCTAAAAATGAGATCGACCCTGCAAGCCGTTGGCATGATTTAGCGGGCAAAAACCTGAACAAATTAGTCAATACCCTGATCAATGACCGCTACGAAGTCAAAGGAAAAACCACGTTTAAAGAGGAATTTGTCACGGCTGGCGGCGTGGATTTGGCAGATATCGACAACAAGACGATGGAAAGTAAGGTATGTCCTGGACTGTTTTTTGCCGGCGAAGTAATGGACATCGACGGCATTACGGGGGGCTTTAACTTTCAGGCTGCTTGGACGACTGGGTTTATCGCCGGTGTCCATGTCGGAAAATTAGCTTAGTCGGTAAAACACATGCCGCACCACATCGCCCTCCTTCGTTCCCGTCGAAATAAACAGAGATTCCGTTAACCAGGCATCCGCTGGATCTTGCACCTCAAACGTTGAAACTGTGCGCATATAGCCACCCAAACGCATGCCTTTATTTTGCAGGTAAATGAACGAACCATTCGGCGTTTGTAAGGTATACCGCGTGTCGATTTCCACACGACCGTCCGCATGAATAACTTGCCAGTCGCCTCCACCGGGTAAAACGGTTGCTTGAAAATTCGGGCCAGCAAATTCCCCGCCGACCACCTGAACGATGCGGCGTGTACTATTTACAGGTTGTACCTCACCCAGCAGGATCGTAGCTTCAAAAACAGGAATAAGTTCAGGGGTTTGCATTAGGCTTTCGCGTTTAAAGTTTCGATATCAAATCCGGCCACCTGCTTGTAATGAGCCATGATTTCTGCTAATTCAGCATGGGGAATTTCGCCTTCCGCGAAGCCATCGGGGAAGCGTTCTTCCATCAAGTCCATGATGAAATCAGGGCCTTTTTGGCGATTTTGCAAGACAACTTTTGCAGTCGCTGGCACGCGTTCCGCATCATAAACCAATAAGGCTTGTACCGGATCTGCCTGATGTAATAAGGCTAATGCCAATGCATCCGCATCCAAAATCGCTTGCGAAGCGCCGTTCGAACCGATGGGATACATCGGATGCGCGGCATCACCCAATAAAGTCACTCGACCAAAAGACCAGCGTGAAAGCGGGTCGCGGTCCGACATCGGAAATTCAAAAATCCCTCCTTGTGTCTGTTCA
>CANHKE010000209.1 GCA_947461155.1 Cytophagaceae bacterium
CTTTTGCGTTTTACGAGTCGGTTTTTAACGACATTCAACTCATTTCTGAAAACCCGTTTACGGTTAATTATTCATTAGCCGGCCGGCGATTCATGCACTTGAATGGCGGACCAGAATTTACCATCAATCCGTCGATTTCGTTTTTTTACAATGTCGAAAGCGAGGCAGAAATTGATCGCATTTGGGCAAAATTAACGGAAGGGGGTAAAGTCATGATGCCGCTAAATACCTATCCGTGGAGTAGTAAATACGGTTGGGTTGCGGACCAATACGGCGTGAATTGGCAATTGATGTTGGACCATGAAACGGGAGATAAATTATATCCAAGCATGATGTTTACGGGCGCAAACAACGGCAAGGCGGCCGAGGCGATTGAATACTACACGGCTATTTTCGCTGACTCGAAAACCGTACGGCTAAGCCCCTATGGGGAAGGCGGAGCCGATGTCGCTACGCATCTGAATTATGCCCAATTTGAGTTGAATAAACAGACATTTGGCGCGATGGATAGTTCACACATGCATGAATTCAGCTTTAACGAAGGCGTTTCACATCTCGTTATATGTGATACACAAGTGGAAATTGACCATTATTGGGATTCCTTAACGGCGGGCGGAAAACCCGGAAAATGCGGTTGGCTCGCCGATAAATACGGCGTTTCCTGGCAAATCGTTCCGAGTTGTTTAGGTAAATACATGAACAATGCAGAGACGGCACCGAAGGCAACTTATGCCTTTTTGCAAATGTCAAAATTCATCATCGCCGATTTAGAAAAAGCCTGTGAAAATTAGCTAATTTTGACATTCTATAATTAGACAACATGACTAAACCGTATGATTTCCTGATCGTGGGCGCTGGATTTTTTGGCAGTATTTGTGCGCGCGAGTTAACGAATCAAGGATATTCGTGTTTGGTGATTGAAAAACGCGCACACATTGGCGGCAATTGCTACACGGAAAAACGGGATGACATTCACATGCATGTCTATGGCGCGCACATTTTCCATACCTCAAACGAACGCGTTTGGAACTGGATTAATCAATACGCGACTTTTAATCACTATACAAATCGGCCCATCGCCAATTACAAAGATGAGTTGTTCGCGTTGCCATTTAATATGTGGACGTTTAACCAACTTTGGCAAGTAAATACGCCCGAAGAGGCGCAAAAAATCATTGCCGAACAAGGCAAGGACATCGAAGATCCCCAAAACCTGGAGGAGCAAGCCATTAAATTAGTCGGGAAAGACATCTACGAAAAATTGATCAAAGGCTACACGGCGAAACAGTGGATGAAGGACCCGAAAGAACTTCCGAAAGAAATCATCAAACGCCTTCCCGTACGCTTTACTTTCGACACAAATTACTTCAACGACCGTTTTCAGGGCATTCCAGAAGGTGGATATACCCAGATTTTTGAGCAATTATTAGCTGGGATCGAAGTGCGTTTGGATGTGGATTATTTGGCAGACAAGGATACGTTTAACGCGCTGGCCAATAAAGTCATTTACACTGGCCCAATTGATTCCTATTTTGACTATCAATACGGGGAATTGGAATATAAGACCACCCGATTTGATCATGTGCGCAAGGAATATCCGAATCATCAGGGGGTTGCGGTCATGAATTTTACGGACGAAGAGGTGCCTTATACGCGGATTATCGAACACAAGCATTTTGAGTTTAACGATACGCCCAAGACCTGGATCAGCTATGAATATCCAGAACCGTATGAAGCGGGGAAAACGGAGCCCTACTACCCGGTGAATGACGCGGTAAATAATGAGTTGTTTAGTCGGTATAAGGAATTAGCCGCTGCTGAATCGCAGGTATATTTTGGAGGCAGACTGGGTGAATATAAGTATTACGACATGCACCAAATCATCGAACGGGCACTTACCATGGTGGAGACTTTTACCTCTTAATCCGCCCTACCTTTGCCAATCCTCCAAGGTTTGGCAAAGGTAAAGGGGAAAAATCACCCAAGCAATCCCTTCTTTTTTTTACTACAGAAGATCTAAGGAAATGCGGCACGAATAATCCTTAAATTTGAAATCAGAGACCATAAAATCAAGAAACTGATTTTATCTGTACCTGATAAAAAATATCATTTACTACTAAAAAAAGCTAGAGCGCCATTAAGCACCCTAGCCTATTACTAGCTCCTAGAAGCAAAATGCCTTCCGGCAAAATAAATATTATTCTTTCACACGAACACCCTTCGCCTCAAACATGCCCATCAACGAACCTTTCAGGTTGTCGGCATCCACCTTCGTCAATTCTACATTCACATCATATCCTTGGATGGTGAAATAAATAACCACTTTCTCCTTATCATCCTCGATTTTGGCAATTTGTACTGGCTCAGCAGCAGCATCGCCAACTACCTTCAAAACGCCAGTCAAAGCGCCATCTTTACGGACCAAATCAGTTGTAAAAGTCGCATCACCATTCGGCGTAGCCAAAACCATAATCTTCCATTTCCCAGCAAAAAAATCAGTTGGATCCGGAAGCTTAGCAAACGAAGTAGTTGACATTAAAGCAGTTAAAACAAACACAAGCGCAAATAACTTTTTCATAACAAGATGATTTAAGGGTTTACAATAAAGCAAATATAGAAACATTCTTTATATTGTCTAATCTTGATACATTAAGTATATTCGGAATATGAAAATTGCATGTCTACTCCTTTTGTGCCTTTCGGCTTTAGGCCAAGAAGTCATTAAACTTTATCCGGGCAAAGCGCCAGGATCAGAAAATTGGAATTGGGAAGTAAAAGAATTTACGCCAATGCCCAACAATCGCATGTTGTTTAATGTCACCGAACCTACACTGACCATGTATCCCGCAGTAAAAGGAAAAGGAAATGGTACCTCCATGATCGTTGCACCCGGTGGCGCCTTCCACATTTTATCCATCGATTCAGAAGGTCACGATGTTGCCAAATGGCTAAGTACACGTGGAATCACGGCTTTCGTACTTACCTACCGCGTCGTAAAATCCAATGGTCCCAATCCATTCGCGGAGTTAATGCCCCTCATGAAAGACTTCAAAAAACTGGATGAAATCAACGCACCTGTCGTGGAAATGGCTACCCAAGATGGTATCGAAGCCATTAAATATGTAAAAGCAAACGCGCAGGCACTAGGCATTGACCCGAACAAAATGGGCTTCATGGGCTTCTCCGCAGGTGGCACGTTAACCATGAATGTCTTACTAAGTGCTCCACAAGCACTAAAACCAAACTTTATCGCGCCCATCTACTACTACGAAAAGGCCGTAACCGGAAAAGAAATGCCAAACGCCAGCACGCCCGCTTTTATCGCCGTCGCTGCAGATGATGATTTAGGCTTCACCCCGCATAGCATCCGACTTTTCGAACGCTGGACCGCCGCCAAACACCCGACCGAATTGCATGTATATGAAAATGGGCGTCACGGTTTTGGTATGCGGAAAAATAATACGGCGAGCGACAACTGGACCGTGGATTTTGAGAACTGGTTACGGATTCGCAAATTCTTGTAAATCCCCAGGCTGAAGCCTAGGGTTAGCATTATAACCCCAGACTTTAGTCTGGGGATTGGCATACGGCCAACTATCCTACCCCAATTAGGGATACACCAACGCCCTAATTTCTGTACTTTCGATTTCTAAACCTGATACACATGAAATTTGTCACTTTATTTTGTTTGACCCTACTAAGCCTAACAAGCCTTGCCCAAGTACATCTAAGCAAACTTCAGGTCGAGTACCAAGAAAAGCCGCTCGGCATGGACGAAACAAAACCACGTTTCTCCTGGCAAATGCAACGTAATTCCACTTCTCGTGGAGATAAGCAAATCGCCTACCGCATACAAGTCAAGGACGAAAAGCAAAACTTGGTTTGGGATAGCCAAAAAATCAAAACAGATATTTCCATAGGTATTTCCTATGCCGGAAAAGCATTGGCGCCTCGCCAAAAATATTCCTGGCAAGTACAGGTTTGGGACCAAAAAAGCCGGGTTACTTCCGCTAATTCATCC
>CANHKE010000210.1 GCA_947461155.1 Cytophagaceae bacterium
TCGAGGAGGAAATTTTCAGGATCCGATCTCGCAGGTTCGTTCCTCTGCGCGCATGGCTGCTGATCCGATTTGGAACCGACGTGATCCACAAATACCGAAAAGCATTTGGTGGAATGCGGACGCTCCGTTTGTGGGCTTTCGCATCATGCGTCCCGCCAAACAACCTACGACACAAGAAATTAACGCATTTTTTGAAAAATACTTATAAACTAAACCTCTATCAAACGGATGAAACATACAAGACGAGATTTTGTCAAACAAACGGGCTTAACGGCGAGTGGTATCATTTTAGCGCCATGGGCTGCCAGTGCATTTTCAGGCCAAAGTTTGGTTAATGACACCCTAAAAGTTGCCTTAATCGGCTGCGGGGGACGTGGAACTGGCGCCATCACCCAAGCGTTGAGCACCAAGGAAAACATTCAATTAGTCGCTATGGCGGATGTATTTCGGGATCGATTGGATGATTGCTATGGCAATTTGATGAAATCGCGCGAAAAAGATACCTCGTCCAAAGCGATTCCGATTCGACAAAAAGTGGATGTACCCGAGGATCGGAAATTTGTCGGGTTTGATGCGTACAAACGCGCGATGGAATTAGCGGATGTGGTGATTCTAACAACCCCTCCCGGATTCCGACCGATGCATTTCGAAGAAGCCGTAGCGCAAGGCAAGCAAATATTTATGGAGAAACCGGTGGCAACGGACCCAGCAGGAATCCAACGCGTGTTAACGGCAGCTAAAATTGCCAAACAGAAGAAATTAAATGTGGTCGTGGGGCTTCAGCGTCATTATCAAAATTCGTATCGGGAGATTATGAAGCGCATTCAAGATGGCCAAATTGGCGATGTAGTTTCCGCGTCTTGCTGGTGGAATAACGACGGCGTTTGGGTCAAGCCACGCAAAGAAGGTCAAACGGAAATGGAGTATCAGTTACGTAACTGGTATTATTTCAATTGGATTTGCGGGGATCACATTACGGAACAGCACATTCACAACATTGATGTCATCAACTGGGTGAAGAATGGCTATCCGGTGCGCGCACGCGGAACGGGTGGTCGCGAGGTCCGGAAGGGCAAAGATTATGGTGAAATTTTCGATCACCACATCGTGGAATTTGAATATGCGGATGGAACGATCTTAAATAGTCAGTGTAGGCATATTCCAGGTACCTGGGCCAAAGTAGACGAACACGTGATTGGAACAAAAGGAAAGGTGCATTTCGATGCAGCGAAGATTTTCGATCATAAAGGAAATGTTCAGTTTGCATTCGACAAAAAGACCAAGGAAAATAATCCATACCAAACGGAGCACGATGAATTATGGGCGACGGTGGCTGCTGGAGATTACAAGTATGCGGATGCGGAAAATGGCGCTTATTCAACGATGACCTCTATTTTGGGTCGAATGGCGACATATTCTGGCCAGGTAATCGAATGGGATAAAGCGATCAATTCCGGCATTAACATTGCCCCTTCGCGATTCGCTTGGGATGCAGATATGCCTTCGAAACCGGATGCGAATGGCTTGTACACGGTGGCAGTACCAGGAAAAACGAATTACTTTTAATTGCTTAGGGCACGTGGACAAACACATCCACGTGCCCTATTCTAGTTCTATCAAACTTTGAAAACGAATTCCCCGAATGGATTTAAATGCTACTAGTTCAAAAAAAATCCCGAATGCCTATGAGGCATTTCTAAAAGATCAAATCGATTTAAAACCGCTTTTAGCATCGCGCGAAAAAACGGCGGATGTGAATAAAACATTAAACAAATACACGGGAGATTTTGGGTATAAGCAGAAAAGGCATCTGCTCAACCGGGTTTTAGTAGGCTACGCTGAACGCCACATGAAGGATCTGGATGGCCTAACCTTAGATCAGGCCATTGATTTAATTTTCAAGCCACAGGTATTGGGTGAACCCGTTAACAATTATTACCACGATTTTCCTCCAGAGGAATACAAGAAAAAATATTTGGTAGATGATGTCAAGCCCGGCGAACCCTTCATCAGCAAAGCATTATCCCGAGAGGAAAGACAAGGTTTTGTGCCCGAATTTGCGGGAATGGAACGCGTGTCCGCCTACGACTCATGGACCTATGCGAGTATTTATTCCCAACCAACTTCAGTAGCCTGGAGACTATTTTTGTTTTTACATACGCTAACCCCCTACAAAGAGGATAACGTGCGCACCAAGGCGCTTTACTATAGCCTTAAATTAACGTTTGAAGGGGCTTGGCGGAATTACAAAGACTACATTTACGATGTAACGCTCTCGGATAATATGCTGTATTTCCTCAATTTGAAATTCAGCAAAAAAGAAGCGCCAGATGAAAATTTTGCCCGAGAAGTACAAGAATTATTCACCGTAGGGAAAAGACCCTTTTCGAAGTTTACCGAATCCGATGTGAAAGCAGCTGCAAGACTTTTGGTAGGCTGGGACTCATTAGGCATAGAAAATTTAACCGATGAGGGCTTTGTAACAAAAAATAATTACCAAGAGAATAATCATGACACAGGTGATAAGCAATTTTCGAAATTCTATGGCAATCGCTTAATCAAAGGTAGAACGGGTCCTGATGGAGGCAAAATCGAATTGAAGGAGTTTTACGACATGATATTCGAAACAGAAGAATCTGCCATTTACCTATCGCGGAGATTGGTACAGTTTTTTGTTTACCCTGTTTTGAATGATACCGTAGAAGAAAACATCATTAAACCGCTGGCTCAAGTTTTAAGGAAAAATAATTTCTGCCTAGCAGAAACCTTAAAAGTCTTGTTGAAAAGCGAATTCTTTTTTGCCGAAGAATTTTACAATGCCATGATCAAATCGCCTATGGAGTATACGATGGGCATGTACAAAGAATTTGAAATTTCAAAAGGTCCGGTATCAGTGAACAATTACAATTCTTTTTTCACCGAAGACAAAAGTAAAATTGATCCCAAAAACTTAGATCCCGTATATATTTCCTATAATATATTTAGAGAAGTGAAGCACAATGCGATTGGCCGGCAAGGCTATTCCTTAGGCAGCCCACCAAGTGTATCTGGCTGGCAAGCATATTATCAGGAACCTGTCTACGATTTAATTTGGATCAATTCGGATTCGGTCAAAAGGCGCAAAGAAATTTCAGAATCGATCGCCAGAAATGGGCTTTATTGCGGGAATCAACACCAAGTACGGTTTGATTTATTGATGATTTTAAAGAAAACCAAAGAGCCCAGCAACCTCAATACATTCATTCGCGATTTAGGTAAGATCATTTTGGGAGTGGACATCAGTGAGCGCGTATTTATCCGCATCAAGCGGTCCATACTGGGAGATAATTTTCCCGATTATTATTGGTCCGATGCGGTGAATTCCTTTGTAAATAACCCCAATAAAGACAATTACAACACCTTGTACAACCGAATAGGTCAAATTTTAGTCCAACTTTTTGACTTAAATGAAATTCATGTTTTTTAAATGAAAAGAAGAGACTTTATACATAATTTTTCACATGCATTAGCAGCCACGACGATGCTACCGCATTTGAGTTATTTAGACGCATCAAAAAAATATTCATTATTAGAAAACACGGCTATTCCGGGTAAAATCTTGATTGTGCTGCGTATGGATGGGGGTAATGATGGCCTCAATATGATTACGCCCATGGACCAATATGCCAACCTAGATAAGGTCCGGCCTCATGTCATCATCCCGGAGAAAAAATTAATCCAACTCGGGAAAAATGATTTAGCCTTTCATCCGGAATTCAAGGACATGAAAGTTCTTTTTGACGAAAAAAGAATGAAAATCATACAAAATGTTGGGGATGCGAGCCCCGATTTTTCCCACTTTAGATCCTCCGATATTTGGCAATCTGGTTCTGATTTTAACCAATTTGTTTCATCCGGCTGGTTAGGTAGATTCGTCGAACATGAGCATCCTAATTTCCCAACGGCCTATCCCAATAGCAAATATCCGGATCCTTTGGCGATTGAATTGGGCTATTCGAATTCACTCTTACTCACCGGAA
>CANHKE010000211.1 GCA_947461155.1 Cytophagaceae bacterium
ATCCCTGAGTCGTTTAGTGACTTAAATCCAGATGCCCCAGTGGTCGAAAAGCCAACGCTCTCTGAATTAAATTCAGATTTAGAGCGCATGGACAAAAAATACGGCGGCAAAAAACCAAGTTCCGGAAACGGAAAAGGGGGAAACCGCGGTGGGCGCGATCGCTTTGAAAATCGCGGACCACGGCCTGATAGAGGACCTCGTCCCGACAATCGAGGCCCAAGGCCTGTGGGGGACAATCCTACAAATGAAAGCAATAACGTTGAAAATCGTGGACCACGTCCAGAAAGAGGCCCGCGTCCTGAGCGCGGACCACGGCCTGAAAATCGCGGACCACGACCTGAAAATCAAGGCCCTAAGCCGGCTTCCGATGGAAATCCGGGACCAGAAGGAGCCGCAGATGGCACAGCTACGCCAAAGCCATTCAAGAAAAAGTTTAAGAAAAAATTCAAGCCAAGACCGCCTCGCGAAGGAGGATCTTCTGAAGCCCCATCAGCCTAATCACATGAAAATAACCTTTAACGTTTTATGGGTTATGGGCTTGATTAGCCTCCTGAATAGTGCTTGTCAATCGGACGCCGTTTTTGACCAGACAGAATCAGTAGCGGCTACCGGATGGGTGCAAAAAAAGCATGTCGAATTTCCATTCCAAATAAAAGACACGTCGCAGACCTATGACTTGCGCGTCGCCATTCGACAATCGAATGAATACCCATTTTATAATTTATATTTCAACTGCCGGGTGTGGAATGAGCAACAAGGCATTTTGAAAAAAGCATTTGCCGAAGCCATGCTCTATGACCCTAAATCGGGCAAACCCAAAGGTGGCGGCGTAGGCGATATGTTTAGTCATTCATATACCATCTTCAACGGCTTGAAATTCCCTCGTCCAGGGAAATACCACGTTGAACTGGAGCAATACATGCGCACAGACACCCTCGCGGGAGTCGTATCGGTAGGTGCTTCACTAGTCCCAAGTCCGCATTAATCATGGCGAAGATCGACGATATTGACAAACAAATTTTGGCATTCTTGCACGAAGACGCCTTCCTCTCGAACAAGGAAATGGCAACTCGCTTGGGCATGAGTGCCACACCGGTCCATGAACGAATTAAGCGCATGGAAAAAGACGGTGTGATTACCGGCTACCGCGCCATGATTAATCCGAATAAACTTGGGAAATCATTGACCGTCTTTTGTGACATTTCCTTAAAAGAACATGCGGCGGAATACCTCAACCAATTTGAGACAGACGTGATGTCGCTTTTGGAAGTCCAAGAATGTTACTGCGTTTCGGGACATAGTGATTTTTTATTGAAAATCGTGGTTGCCGACATGGACGAATACCGAAATTTTATTCTACACAAACTCGCCAGCATTAAAAATATTGGCAACGCGCAGAGCCATTTTGTGATGAATCAAATCCAAAACGAACAAATTTTACCTTGGCTTAATCAAGGAAAAAAAGAATAAACCTACAATTGAGGATAGCCAACCCGGCAAAACTCAGTAACTTAAATTTTGATTTAAACCGTTTGACTATTTACACATGAATAAAGTAACAAAATCGATCCTTGGTGTTTTGATCGTGGCCCTCGTTTTAGGATTGGCCTTTTATCCAAAAATCAAAAAATCTTTCAGCAAAGAAAAAACGGAAGATGCCAAAAAAGACAAGAATGGCAAAGGAGGTAAAACAGCCGTAGTCGTTACCGTTGTCAAATCCACCCGTTTAGATGATCTCATTAGTTCGACGGGGTCTATTTTGGCCAACGAAGAAGTGGAAGTGCGTTCAGAAATTGCCGGAAGAATCATCTTACTCAATATTAAAGAGGGCGATGTCGTGAAGAAAGGCACGGTTTTGTTCCGCATTAATGACGATGATCTTCAAGCACGTTTACGCAAATTAGGTTTCAATAAAAAACTAGCTGAAGACAACGAAGCCCGCCAAAAGGTCCTTTTGCAAAAAGAAGCGATTTCCCAACGGGAATATGACATCGCGGTAAACTCCGTGAATACAATTTCTGCGGATATCGAAGATTTAAAAGCACAAATCTTAAAAACAACCGTATTGGCGCCATTTTCAGGGACCGTTGGATTCCGTTATGTGAGTTTAGGAAGTTACATCTCACCTACAACACGTATCGCGACGCTTACGAATACCAACCCCGCTAAAATTGAATTCTCGATTCCAGCCAAATATGCGACGGCGATTCGCAAAGGTAGTACGATCGAATTTGTGACGGAGAGCGAAGAAAAAATGTACCGGGGAAATGTTTATGCGATCGACCCCAAAATCGACCCGCTAACCCGTACACTTCAAATTCGTGCCCTAGCGCCGAATCCATCCGGAAATTTGGTACCAGGTGCTTTTGCAAAAGTAAACTTGATTTTAAAAACCAAAGGAAGCGCGATTCTAATACCCACCGAAGCAGTTGTTCCTGAAGCAAAAGGAAACCGTGTTTTTGTGGTTAAAAATGGCAAGTCCGTACCTGTAAAAGTAGAATTAGGTAATCGAGGCGAAAAAAATGTGGAGATTATTAAAGGCTTGAGCATTGGCGATACCTTGATTACGAATGGTATCATTCAGGTGAAACCTGACGGCGAAGTAGAAATCAAAGAAGTCCTACAATAAAAACATGTTCTGGAAACGGTCAGTATGGGAATATAAGTGGCGCAAGCTAGCTCACGTGCTAGCAGCCCAAATTGCCTATGTCCGTATGTTCACGAATATTCGGGTTCAAAAATGGCAACAGCCAAACAGTACGCTCGTTGGCATTTTACTCGCAGAACACCTCGGCGACATTGTCGCTGCTGAACCTATCATTGATGCCTTGACCAAAAAATTTCCAAACGCGAAAATCGCTTGGGTCATTAAGCCAGCTTTTCGAGCGCTAATGGAAAATCACCCACAAATCGAATGGCTCATCGACGAGCCAAACGTGTTGTTCAGCATGTATTTAACAAAAAAACATCCCTTTGATGTGTTTTATAATCTGCATATGAATGACCTGCGGAGTGACGCCTTTTTCCCTGGCCAATTTTTGAAAAATCCGAAAGCATCGGCCCTTGGGTTAACAAAAGCGAACTACCTGCATCAGTTCAATTTGTTAGAGGTGGTTTCGCAATTGGCCGACTTAGGAAAACTAAGTGGTTATCCCCATATCTACCTGGAAAAAGGCACAAAAAACACCCATTTAACTAACCCTTACTGGGTTATTCATCGTAAATCTAATGCGCAAATGCGCGACTGGCAGGATGCATTATGGTGCAAACTTCTGGATCAAATTATCGCAGAAAACGATGTAGATGTGATTGAAATAGGTGTCATCGAGCCTCTTCAATATCAATCACCTAAATTCCGTTCGCTTGTTGGCAAAACTAGTTTGAACGAAACCTTGCAGATAGTTCGCGACGCTGAATATTTCATTGGCGTCGAATCGGGACCCGCACACATTGCGAACGCGTTTCGTATCCCTGCATTGATTCTCTGCGGCCGATTTGTGAATTTCGACCGGTACAATGTTTACTCTGGTGCATACCAGCATGATGGGATTGCTCAGATTGTATTTAATACTAAAGGCACAGCCTCCGAATTAACATTCGAAGATGTTTATGCCCAACTACCTCAAAAAAACCTAGCTTAACATATGGCCTCATTATCAGAAACTAGCATTAAACGCCCCGTCCTATCCATCGTGATGTCGGTCTCGATCATCGTCTTTGGCTTGATCGGATATTCGTATTTAGGTATCCGTGAATATCCATCGGTAGATCCGCCCGTCGTTACGGTGCAAACCAGTTATACCGGCGCCAATGCAGATATTATTGAGTCTCAAATCACCGAACCCTTAGAAGAATCCATTAATGGAATTGCGGGTATCAAGACCCTATCCAGTTCAAGCCGCGATGGCCGTTCGAACATTACAGTGGAGTTTGATTTGGCGGTAAACATTGAAGATGCAGCAAACGATGTGCGTGACCGTGTTTCACGTTCGATGGCGTTACTACCGAAGGA
>CANHKE010000212.1 GCA_947461155.1 Cytophagaceae bacterium
ACCTGTAAATCCATATTGGATCTGTCGATGTATTTGGTAGGAACTTGCGCTTGTAAGGAATGTGTCCCCAGTATAAATCCGAGGATAAGCAGTGCATAATTTTTTCTCATAAGTTTATATTTGATGAAGTTTAAATAACTAATTTAGGTAGTTAAATGTTTTCTATGAAAAAATTAGTACTCTTTGTTTTGCTTGCCTTTGCTTCTACGACATGGGCACAAAAATCGCCCATGACACACGAACGCATGTGGCTTTTGAAAAAGATTGGAACCCCTGCATTAAGTCCTTCCGGAAAATGGGTGGTTTACAGTCGGACCGAAACATCCTATAACACTGAGGAACAATCTACTGATTTATGGTTAGCACCTGCTGATGGCTCCGCCGAGGCACGAAAAATAACCAATACCAAAGGGGGAGAAGAAGGGTATTTCTGGCATCCTACCGCAAATCAAATCTTCTTTTCTGCCAAAAGAGAAGGCGATGAAGTCGCTCAATTATACCGCTTGAACCTTGATTTTGGGGGTGAAGCACAGCGATTAACGAATTTGTCCACAGGCGTTTCGGGGGCTAAAATTAGTTCGGATGGTCGATGGATCGCTTTTACATCTCGTGTATTTGCAACCGCTTTTACGGATTCGGTGAGTAAAAAAATGGCTGAGGAGAAAAAGAAAATTAAAACCAAAGCGCGTGTGTATACTTCCTTCCCAATTCGTTACTGGGATAGTTGGCTCGATGAAAAGCAATCACATATATTCGTAATGGATCTTCAAGCGGCTATACCTTCGCCGAAAAACATCTTTGCCCAGGTTAGCTTAGTCGAGTCAAAAGGCTTTCAATTGGGTGCATTTGACATTTCCCCAGATGGTTCTCAAATTGTCTTCTCAGCTACGACGGAATTTAATACCACGGCATATCAGTCGGCAACTTCACACCTATATTCCATTTCCATAACCGGAGGCGAGGCGCATTTGGTGAGTGATGAAACTACCGACTATGGTCAAGTTCAGTTTTCGGAAGATGGTAAATACCTGATTACGACTGGACATGTGAATGGCAACAAAATCTATTATTTAGATCATCTGTATCGATTTGCCTGGCCATCGATGACCGCGCGCACGGAATTGGCCGTAGGCCTAGATCGTCCCATTAACGACATGCAAATTTCGGGGGAATCAATCTACGCAAGCATCGAAGATCAGGGAGTCGATCGTGCGGTTCAAATTTCCATCGCGTCTGGTGAGGTGAAACCGGTGCTAGGTGGCGAGTCAGGTTCTGTGGCTGCTTTGTCGGTAGCGAATGGGATTGTGGCGTATCAATACCAACATCTTGCTGCGCCGACTGAAGTTTTTACTTTTGTTGGCGGAAAACGCATTGGCATATCCAAAGCGAATGATGCTGTTTTAGGTTCGTTGGATTTACCTCAACCGGAGGTTTTTTGGACCAAATCGACTCGCGGAAAAATGATTCGCAGTACAATCTTGCGTCCAGCGGGATTTGATGCTTCAAAGAAATATCCACTTTTTGTACTGATGCACGGTGGACCCGCGATATCATTTAAAGATGTCTTTAATTTCCGTTGGAACCCCTACGTATTAGGATCTTCCAATTATGTCATCGTCATGACGGATTACACGGGTTCTGTGGGATATGGAGAGAAGTTTGCGCAAGACATACAGTTTGATCCATTCAAAGGGCCAGGCAATGAAATTTTAGAAGCTGCTGCGGATGCAATTAAGCGGTATCCGTTTATCGATGCTTCGCGTCAAGCGGCGGGTGGAGCGTCGTATGGTGGTCATTTGGCCAACTGGATGCAGGCGACGACGTCGCATTTCAAATGTTTAGTGGCTCACGCGGGATTGGTGAACTCGGAGGTGCAATGGGGAACTTCGGATGTTATTTGGGGAAGAGAATTAATGAATGGGAGTGCGCCATGGGTACCGAGTAAAACGTGGAAAGAACAAAATCCAATGCGCTTTGCCGCGAATTTCAAAACACCTATGTTAATGACCGTTGGCGAAAATGATTTCCGCGTCCCGATTAACAACACCTTAGAAAACTGGAGTATCCACCAGCGCCTACAAATCCCAAGTAAATTGATTGTATTTCCAGGTGAGAATCATTGGATCTTAAGTCCGGATAATTCGAAATTTCATTATCAGGAAGTGGGGAATTGGTTGGGGGCTTATTTGAAATAGTAGTCAGTGGCCAGTGGACAGTAGTAAGTGGAATGTAGGCAGTGGTCAGTAATCAGTAGATAGTGGATATAAATGTTCAAAGCTCAAAATATTAACTTTTGGACTCTTTACCTATAAATTACTGACTACTGATTACTGACCACTGCCTACTGATTACTTACAGCTCGATCATCTTCCCCGTCCTCACTGACTCATCACATGCGAACGCAATCCGCAAGCTGTTCACCGCATCTTCTACGTGGTCGGTTAAGTCCACATTTTCCTGAATAGCGTGTAAGAAATAGGCTTGTTCACGGTCGCATAAGCCTTGGTGATCCGGTTCGTCCGTTAGGTTAATCCATTCGTCAGCCCGTGTAAATTCATTTTCCGCATTGATATCTGCATGGTGCACACGCAAGGATTCGGTTTTGGTATGCGATTCCACGGAATCCGATTTTCCTTCTCCGCCTGCATTTTGTGCCACGATGGAAACAGAACCTTTGGGTCCAAATACATCCTTGACAAAATAGGCCGTTTGTGAAATCATAGGGCCCCAGCCGGCTTCGTACCAACCCACAGAACCATCTTCAAAATGGATTTGAAGCTGGCCATAATTGTAATTTCCAGCCGGAATATCCTCGGTCATCCGCGCGCCAATCGCCGAAACACGTACAGGTTTCGAACGCGTCATTTGGCACATAACATCAATGTAATGCACGCCACAATCCACGATCGGACTTAAACTGGCCATTAAATTCCGGTGCACATCCCACATGTACCCGTGGGATTGTTGGTTCAAATTCATCCGCATCACCAGCGGCTTACCCATTTCTTTGGCAATTTCAATAAACTTAATCCATGAAGGATGGTGACGTAAAATATAGCCTACAACGAGTTTTTTGCCTGTTTTCTGAGCCACAGCTGCCACGCGAATTGCGCCCGCCAAACTATCGGCAATGGGCTTTTCGATGAATACATGACAACCCGCTTCCATGGCTGCAATCGCGTAGGCTTCATGCGTGTCCGGGTAGGTGGAAATACAAACGGCATCGGGTTTGGTTTCGGCAAGGGCCGATAGATATTCGTCGAATAATGGGTAGGAGCCGCCTATTTTTTTGTTCAACGTTTCCTTGCTTTTTCCGGGAGAAACGAGACCGCAGATCTCAAAAGCAGGAGAGTTATGATAGGCCGTGGCGTGGGAGGCACCCATGTTGCCACATCCCACCACTAATACGCGTAATTTATGCATAGGTTCAGATTTGAATGTCTAAGTTACTAAGAATGATTATAAAATTCGATTCTCCGTCTTTATAAAATATGCGCAAGATCGGAATCCTATTATTGTTTGTTTGTCAGGGTTTATTGGCCCAAAATACGAAAGGTCTAACCGGAATTCCAGACACCAGTTTTGCCAATTATTCGGCGTGGAAATCCGCGCTGAAATCGGATCCTTCTTTACAACTCGCGGAATATACAGCTTCAGCAATTAAAGGCACGCGAACAATCGTTTACAAGCAAATCGGCCCACGGAAATTGGTTTTGGATGTATATGAGCCGAAAGATAATCGCTCCCGCAAGACCATGTTGTTTTTCCATGGGGGTGGATGGCGGACGGGTCATCGATCCCAACACGTCGCGCTGGCGCAGGCTTTGGCAAAAAAAGGATATCGGGTATTTCTGGCGGAATACCGCTTGTCGACCGAGGCGCTCTATCCCGCTGCGATGCAGGATGCGCAGGCGGCGCTCACTTATTTACACCAAAATGCCCAAACGCTTCATATTGATTCGAAGCAAATTTTTGTGGCAGGTTATTCAGCCGGTGGCCAAATGGC
>CANHKE010000213.1 GCA_947461155.1 Cytophagaceae bacterium
ATGCGTTTCTTACAAGAATCCCCTTGGAAGCGTTTGGAAGAGTTTAGAGAGGCGATGCCGAATATGCTTTTGCAGATGTTATTTAGGGGGTCCAATGCCGTTGGTTATTCAGCATATCCGGATAATTTGATTGAGAAATTTGTAGAGAAATCCTCGGAAGCGGGTGTCGATGTCTTTCGTATTTTCGATTCCTTAAACTGGATCGATGCGATGAAAGTATCCATCAAGGCAGTACGTGAACGTACCCCGGGAATCGCTGAAGCAGCTATTTGTTATACGGGTGATTTGTTTACTAATGATAAGTACAACCTGCAATACTATGTAGATATGGCGCGGCAGCTCGAGGATGTTGGAGCTCATATGCTTTGCATCAAGGATATGGCGGGTTTGTTACGTCCATTCCAAGCTGAAAAGTTGGTAACTGAATTAAAGAAAGCGGTGGATATTCCAATTCATTTGCATACGCATGACACGGCTTCCGTGCAATCTGCGACGTATTTAAAGGCGATTGATGCAGGCGTGGATGTGGTTGATGGAGCCTTGGCTGCGATGTCTGGATTGACTTCACAACCCAATTTGAACTCGTTGGTAGCGATGCTGCAGGGACACGAAAAGGATAGTCGGTTAAACTTAGATGTATTAAATGAGTATTCGAATTATTGGGAGGCGGTCCGGGCGATGTATTTCCCATTTGAATCTGAATTAAAGGCGGGAACGGCTGAGGTGTATAATAATGAGATTCCGGGTGGTCAATACACGAATTTGCGTGGACAGGCGATTGCGTTAGGTGTAGGGGATAAATTTGAATTGTTGAAATCAAATTATTCGGAGGCAAATAATCTGTTTGGTGATATTGTGAAGGTAACGCCATCGTCGAAAGTGGTGGGAGATATGGCCATTTTCATGACGGCGAACAGCTTGACTGCGGAGGACGTATATGCTAAAGGGTCAACTTTATCTTTCCCTGAATCGGTAAAGGATTTCTTTAAAGGTGGATTGGGTCAGCCGTATCAAGGTTTCCCGAAACAATTGCAGGAGATTATTTTAAAAGGTGAGACTCCTTTCGAAGGTCGCCCGAATGACCAATTGGCACCGATTGATTTTGATAAAGACTATGCGGATTTCAAATTGAAATTCCCGGATCACGAGGGTGGATTCTACGATTATTTGTCGTTTAAAATGTATCCAAAAGTGTATGAGGATTTCTACAAGAATCAGGCACTTTATGGTGATTTAACGATGATGCCTACGCCGGCTTTCTTTTACGGATTGAAGCAGGATGAGGAAATCATGATTACGATTGAGGAGGGTAAAACGATCATTGTCAAGTACTTGTATATGTCTGATCCAGATGAATCTGGTTTGCGTAACATCACTTTTGAATTGAATGGACAGGCGCGTCGCTTGAAAATTTTGGATAAGAATATTAAAGTGGAGCGTGCTCAGCATGCGAAGGCAATTGCCAAAGGCGATATTGGTGCACCGCTTCAAGGTCGATTGAGCCGTATTTTGGTCAAGCCGGGTGAGGAGGTGAAGAAAAATGCGCCTTTGTATATCATTGAGGCGATGAAAATGGAGTCGATTGTTTCGGCACCATTTGAAGGGATTATAGGCAATGTGGTCTTGAATGAGGGTACGGTGGTTGAGCAAGAGGATTTGGTCTTGACTTTAGAAGAGGCGAAATTGCCTGAGCCGGATGTAGAAGAATACATTTTTGTCTACGGAACCTTGCGTCGTGATTGTGGCAATGACTTACATCGGTTGATCGCCCGAAATTCGGATTACGTAGGTATGGCCTCGTATCAAGGTCAGATGTTCCAGGTGGCTGAATATCCAGGAATTATTCCTTCGGAAAATCCAGCTGATCAAGTGGTAGGGGAGTTGTATTTATTATCCAATACAATCAAGTTGTTGAATGTTTTGGATGAATACGAAGAATTTGAAACGGATCGTCCGGAGGAAAGTTTGTTTATCCGGGAGCAAGTTCAGGTGAAGTTGAAAGGAGAGGAGATTACTACCTATGCGTATATCTATAACCGTCCGACAGATCCGAAAACACGTATTGCGTCGGGTGACTACATGAAACGATAAGATGAAAAAAGGAATGATGTTGTTTTTGATGCTGTGTTCGACAGGTTTGTGGGCGCAGACAGCTGTTTCAAAAGGACATGCACATAATGATTACGAACATGAGAGGCCTTTTTACGAGGCCTTTCATTTGGGTTTTGGTTCGATCGAGTCGGATGTATATGCGGTGAATGGCCAATTGTGGGTGGCGCATGATGCCAAGGATTTAAAGGCGACTCGGACCTTGCAAAAGCTGTATTTGGATCCGATTATTCAGGTGTTGAAATCGGGAAATGTGGGTAATTTTCATCAATTTTTAATTGATAGTAAAATGTCGGCAGATTCCACCTTGCCTTTGATCATTCAGGCCTTGGAGCCGCATAAAGATTTACTGATTAAACATAAATTGCGGATTGTGATTTCGGGCAATCGTCCTCCGGTGGCTGATTATGTCAAATACCCGGCTTGGATCACGTTTGATGGTCGGTCGAATGAGCCCATTCCTTCTTTCTTAGCTTCTCATGTGGAACTAGAGAGTGAGGCGTTTTATAAATTTGGGGTTTGGAGTGGAAATGTGCCGATGGCCCCAGCCTTGCGCGAAAAGGTACAAGCATACGTGGATCGTGTGCATGCTGCAGGTCGTAAAGTTCGTTTATGGGCAACACCAGATACTTTGATTGCGTATCAAACGCTTTTGGATTTAGGGGTTGATTACATTGGGACGGATCATTTGGCGGATTTGGCGGGGTATTTGAAAGCGAGTCGCTAGTTTTCAGACGCTAGTCACTAGTCGTTAGTCACTAGTTTTCAGTCGCTAGTCACTAGTCGCTAGCAAAATATTAGGCAAACATTATCTTGACAAAAAGTAACTGACGACTAGTGACTGATGACTCTTTTTACTTTTTTCTTTCTATTTTTTTTTGTTGTTTTGATAAACCTATTTAATCATCAAGTTTGACGTCTAGCGTCTAATGTCTAGCGTCCAACGTCTAAATTGTTCACTATGCTTTCACGTCGTCGATTTATTGCGCAAAATTCACTTTGGGCATTAGCCGCTTTCATTCCATCAGCTAAATCAAAAACCTACCGTATGGGTTACTCCGCGATCACGTGGGGTGGAAAGGATGAGCAGGCCATTGAAGAGCTTGCGGCCTTGGGATACAAGGGCATTCAGCTTCGTGCGAATACCTATGCAAAATACAAGGATAATCCAGCGGATTTAAAGATGTTATTAGATGCCAAAGGCCTGTCTTTGGTGATGTTTTCAAGCGGAAATGTGGAAATTGATCCCGCTAAGAAGGAAGCAAATGCAGCTATGCACCTAAATCATGCGCGGTTTGTGAAGGCCTTAGGTGGCACATCTATTCAATTAACGAATAGTTTACGAAAAAATAATATTCCTCCTACGGCTGACGAATTAGCTCGTTTGGCAGCGGCCATGAATGAAATTGGTACGTTAACTAAAGAAATTGGCATACAAGCGACCTACCATAATCACATGAATCAATATGGGGAAACGCCAGAAGAAGTGGATGCGTTAGTAAAGGCCATGAATCCCAATTATGTGCGTTTATTGTTAGATGTGGCCCATTATCACCAAGGTGGGGGAAAGCCTGCCGAAGCAGTTATTAAGTACCAGAAGGTGTTACATAGTCTGCATGTAAAGGACGTGGAATGTCCGATTAAGGGTGATTCAAATCCGAAGTCATACAAATTTGTTGAATTAGGACAAGGAAACGTGGACTTAGTGGCTGTGTTTGCCGCGTTAGATAAAATCAAATTTGCCGGATGGACGATTGTGGAATTGGATGGTGTGCCAGATAAAGCGAAAACACCCAATCAGTGTGCGCAAATCAGTAAAGATTTCTTACAGGCTAAAATTGCCTACCAATTTTAGTAAATTGCTTTCAAATTTAGATGCATGTCACAGAATAAGCG
>CANHKE010000214.1 GCA_947461155.1 Cytophagaceae bacterium
CTCACAGGGTATAGAAGCCCAAACAATCTCTAATTGATATTTGGCGATTAATCATGATTTGGAAATTATTCCAGTATTGAATAAAATTGACTTACCAGGTGCGATGCCAGATGAGGTCTCAGATCAAATTATTGATTTAATCGGCTGCAATAAAGAAGATATCATTCATGCTTCCGGTAAAGAAGGTATCGGTATTCAAGATATTTTAGATGCCGTTGTCGCTCGGGTGCCGGCTCCCAAAGGTGACCCAAATGAACCTTTGCAAGCATTAATCTTTGATTCTACATTTAATTCATACCGAGGCATTGAAGTAATTTTTCGCGTATACAACGGTGAAATACGAAAAGGTGACCGCGTTAAATTTATCAATACAGGCAAAGAATATTTCGCAGACGAAATTGGCACTCTTGGATTGGAACAAGAACCTAAGTCGATTATTAAAACGGGTGATGTTGGGTATTTAATATCCGGGATCAAAGAAGCGAAAGAAGTTAAAGTAGGTGATACCATTACCCAAGTAGCCAATCCTTGTCTGACAGCTATTCAAGGCTTTGAAGAAGTAAAACCAATGGTATTTGCTGGCATCTACCCTGTGGAAACTTCTGAATTTGAAGACCTGCGCGATGCGATGGAGAAATTGCAATTGAACGATGCATCGCTTGTTTGGGAACCAGAAACTTCAGCTGCCTTGGGATTCGGATTTCGATGCGGATTCTTAGGCATGTTGCACATGGAAATTGTGCAAGAACGCTTGGAGCGTGAATTTGATATGACTGTTATTACGACGGTTCCATCTGTAAAGTTCAAAGTAATAACTACCGCTGGCGAAACACAATGGGTTTCCGCACCGAGTGAATTACCTGAACCAAACTTAATTGATGTTATCGAAGAGCCCTATATTAAGGCGCAAATCATTACAAAATCCGAATATACAGGCGTAATCATGAGTTTATGCATGGACAAACGCGGTATCCTTATCAATCAAATCTACTTAACAACGGATCGCGTCGAACTAACGTTTGATATGCCATTGTCGGAAGTAGTTTTTGACTTTTTTGACCGACTGAAAACCATTTCACGCGGATATGCTTCATTAGATTATGAGTACAAAGGCTACGAACCGGGTTACATGGTTAAATTAGATATCATGCTTAACGGGGAAAAAGTGGATGCACTTTCGGCCATTGTGCATCGTGATAAAGCGTACGATTGGGGTAAACGTTTATGTGAAAAATTACGGGAGTTATTGCCACGCCAACAATTTGAAATAGCCATTCAAGCAGCTATAGGCCAAAAAATTATAGCACGTGAGACGGTAAAAGCCTTACGAAAAGATGTATTGGCTAAATGTTATGGTGGTGATATATCGCGTAAACGTAAATTATTAGAGAAACAAAAGAAAGGTAAAAAACGGATGCGCCAAGTAGGTAATGTGGAAATTCCCCAAGAAGCCTTTATGGCCGTTTTAAAACTTGATTAATACAAATAATTTTACATAATTGTTTTAAAAATATGCGTTTAAAGCGTATTTTTGCAACTCAAATATAAAAGCATGGCTGAAGTTATAAGAATGCCCAAGATGAGTGACACCATGGTTGAAGGTGTTATTGCGAATTGGTTAAAAAAAGAAGGTGACGTAATCAAATCAGGTGACATCATTGCGGAAGTTGAAACAGACAAAGCGACGATGGAATTGGAAAATTATGAAGACGGAACTTTGTTATACATTGGTGTAAAAGCAGGAGAAGCTGTACCAGTTGATGGAATCATCGCAGTGGTAGGAACTCCAGGGGAAGATTATTCAGCTTTATTACAAGCTCCCGCAGTAGTAGCGGCTGCACCTGTTGCTGAGATTAAAGAAGAAACGCCAGCATTAGCTGTAGCATCAGCACCTGCGATTGACCTAAGTGGAATCAACGCAAAGGCTGTTCGTATGCCCAAAATGAGCGATACCATGATAGAAGGTGTTATTGCGAAATGGCTTAAAAAAGAAGGAGATGTCGTTAAAAGTGGAGACATTATTGCAGAGGTAGAAACCGACAAAGCAACAATGGAGCTTGAAAACTACGAAGATGGCACCTTGTTATATATTGGAGCAAAAGAAGGAGAAGGGATTGTTGTAGATGGAATCATCGCGATTGTAGGTGAACCAGGTACCAATTTCCAACCTATTTTGGCTGCAGAAACAGTTGCACCTGCTCCAGCAGCAGCTAGTCCAGTATCGGCCCCTGCCCCTGCTCCTGTTAAACCAGCAGAAGCACCTAAACCTGTTGAAACCAAATCAACGGCTTCAGATTCAACGAAAACACGTATTACAGAGGAATCCATCAAGGCTTCCCCTTTGGCTCGCGCATTAGCGAAAGAAAAAGGGTATAATTTGACTTGGATTCAAGGGACTGGTGAAGGCGGACGTATTACCAAAACGGATGTTGAAGATTACAAACCAAATTCAGGTGGCGCCATGTCGACATTTGTATCAGGTGTAGAAAGCTTTGAAGATATTCCAAACAGCCAAATGCGTAAGACCATAGCGCGTCGTTTATCTGAATCAAAATTCAGTGCGCCTGAATTCTATCTGACCATGGAAATCAATATGGACAAAGCCATTGAAGCACGTGTCAGTATGAATGAAGTTCTTCCTGTGAAGATTTCATTTAATGATATGGTTATCAAAGCGACGTCATTAGCCTTAACTAAGCACCCGAAAATCAACTCCTATTGGATGGAAGATCGTATTCGTGTAAATAAACACGTACATATCGGTATGGCTGTGGCTGTTGAAGATGGATTATTAGTACCTGTTATTCGTTTTGCAAACGAAAAATCAATTGCACAGATTTCAGCGGAAGCTAAAGAATTAGGTGGCAAAGCGAAGAGCAAACAGTTACAACCCAAAGATTGGGAAGGAAATACCTTTACGGTAAGTAATTTAGGTATGTTTGGCATTGACCAATTTACATCGATCATTAACGCACCAGAATCTTGTATTTTAGCTGTAGGTGGTATTAAAGAAACGGTCGGCGTTAAAAATGGCCAATTTTATGCCACAAACATCATGAAGTTAACATTAACATGTGATCATCGCGTAGCTGATGGAGCAGCAGGAGCAGCGTTCTTGCTAACCTTAAAACAATATCTCGAGGACCCACTTAAAATGTTTTTATAACATCTAAATTCACAAGCCTCGAATCATTTCGGGGCTTGATTATTTAAAGCAGATCAACCAATGGAATTACCTAATATTAGAATTGCTGTTCAAAAATCAGGACGTTTAAGCGAGGAATCACTCAAGTTGTTCAAAGCGTGTGGAATTAAATTTGAATCTGGCGGATCAAAGTTGAAATCCGTTTCAAGTAATTTTCCCATTGAATTCTTGTTTTTACGTGACGACGATATTCCAGGATACGTAGAAGATGGTGTCGCTGATTTAGGCGTCATTGGTGAAAATGTTTTAATGGAACATGTACGCGAAGTGGATGTAATTAAGGAATTAGGTTTCTCCAAATGCCGCTTATCTCTTGCAATACCGCGTAACGAAGCATATACAGGTCTTGATTATTTTCAGGGAAAAAATATAGCTACCTCCTATCCGAACTTAACCAATGCCTTTTTACAAAAACAGGGCATCCACGTAACTACACACGAAATTTCAGGTTCAGTAGAGATCGCGCCGAGTATTGGACTAGCTGAGGCGATTTGTGATATTGTATCCACTGGAGGAACCTTATTAAGCAATGGCTTAAAAGAAGTAGCAACTGTATTTAATAGCCAAGCAGTTCTTATCGCCAATAAGAATTTAGATGCACACAAAAGAGATATTCTAGCTAAACTATTATTTCGTATTGACTCGGTACAACGCGGTCAAAACGCAAAATATGTGGTTTTAAATGCGCACGAAACAAACTTGGAGAAAATCACCGCCTTATTACCAGGCATGAAATCTCCATCGATTATGCCTTTAACTGAAAAAGGTTGGTTTTCATTACATTCTGTCATTTC